>NZ_JBBMFC010000010.1:0-104415 GCF_040096225.1 Hominiventricola aquisgranensis
TTCTTCATCCTCCGTGGGCTCCTTGGCATTATCCACATTGATGCCGTCTGAGTCTGTGACGGACAATACTTTGACAAAACGCAGTTCCGGTACTTCGGCCGCCGTATCAAGAAAGTGGTAAATACGGATGATGTCACCGGGCTGAAGCTTGTCAGAGAGGCCGGAAGCAAGTGTTTTAACGGTCAGCGAGATAGCGACCTTACCGGAAGGGATGCTGTTGAGCGCCACATCGGACGAAACCGGTACAGAGCTGATCTTGCTGGTAAGGATATAGTCACCCACAGCCAAGTCGGCGGTAGCGTAAAGACCATTTACATCGGAGAGCTGATGGGCGATGTTGGAGGGGAGGTTATAGCCGCCTACCTCAACCACCTCGGCATTTTCTGACGAGATTTGCTCGCCTTTCAATACCGGCTGGGTGATACGGACGATTTCCTCTTTTCCATTGGTCTGACGGGCGATGGTTGGAAGTGCCACAAAGGCGATAACTGCCGCCAACAGCAGAGAGAGGATCCCGAAGATGAATCGGTTATTCAGTTTCATAAGCGTTGTCTCCTATCTTAAAAATAGTTGGGCCAGGGTCGCTGTACAGCAGCCACAGGCGAGAAATGGCAGGAACGGGATAGCAAGGGGCTGCCCAGTTCGATAAAGCCGCCTGAGAAGAAAGATCACAGGCATTGCGGTAACAGCGGCAGTCAGAAAGACCAGCGCCATGCCGGAAGGGCCATAGACCAGCCCTAATATCCCGCAGAACTTGATATCCCCGCCGCCCAGACCGGTGCCGTTTGTTGCCAGTGCAGCTGCCAATGGAATACAAAAGCCGAGCAGGGCGCCTACCAGGGCATGGGTAGCGACCGGCCAGAGGAAGAGCGGCGGGAGCCCATGGTTTAACAGGAAATACCCCTGCAGGACCGGCGCCAGGGCAGCTAAGGGGATAAAAAAGACGAGTGCCCGGTCAGGCACCCGTCTGTAAAGCACATCGTAGACAGCAAAGCCGGCCACCACAAAAAATATGGTAAGCAGGTAAGCTGTCCAGAGGTTATTCTCGATTGGTATACCAGTCATCATAAAGGCTCCCTTGGATCGAAACATAGTCATTTAGGTTGATGGATAACATGCCGTCAGGAGTCCAGGTATCCCACACCTGTGTATAGATGGTGTAGTCGGTGGCATCTGGGAACCACAGCGGTGTGAAATGCACTGTCCGGTCATAGGTGGAAAACTCGTTGGGCTTGAAGATGAATTTTGCACTTTGGCCGCCGGAACGCTGCAGAAGCCGCAGATAGGTCTGATACTGGAACTCAGGAAATACGGAAAAAGCAGTTTGGGGATAAGTAATGTGGCTGGTCGGGGCATCTGTGGACAGCGTTGCCCGCACTTCGGTTTTAACGCCGTACCCGCTTTTCATCGTCTTGCCGGATGCTGTGGGTACAATATCATCTGGCATTAGGGACATCTCGCCGCTGATGGAAGCGGAGTAGCCCGTATATTCGTATTCCCAATATCCTTCATCCACCCAGTGCCCGCCATCTTCACCGTGGTCGCACCATACCCATACAGGCACCCAGTAGCAGCTCCAGACGCCCCAGTTGGCAGTGAGCTTCTGCGTTTCACTGGGTAGGGGCGGCACAGAGTAGCCGGGATTCGTGTCGGTTGCCACAGGGTCAGGTGGAATGTGCTCATTCAGATCCACGATTTTTGCGACAAAGGTATCCTGAGCGGTATAGGCACCGCTGACAGATACTGTAATGGTCACGGTTTGTGGGGTGGAGGGGGTATGCCATTTGACCCAGACTACCTGACTGTCACCGGCTGGGATCACTATATCATTGACCCGGTAGGTGGTGCCGAGAATATGGAAGGTAACCGATGCCGGATTATCCGGCGTCAGATCCTGATCTGTCCGCAGTGTGACGGCGGTGATCACATCCGTATCTACTCGGTATTCGACATCAGGGGCCTCAATTTCTCCTTCCGGCGGAGCTTCATCAAACCAGACGATACCAACGCCAAGGGTGCTGATGATGTCGGAATTGTTCTGCTTTCCAGTGGTGCTGCCTGTCCAGGCGGAGATGCCAAGGTCGCTGAATTCCAGGAACATTGACAGCGGCAGATTTTTATGGGTAAGCGAGGTCATGGTTTTCCGCAGATTGCCGCCGGACATCTGATCATACAGGCCGGCGGCAGTAGCTGTCATACAGTAATACTGGCCGTTGTGCGTGAAATAGGCAATGGGCTCGATCAGCAGCTTGTACTCGCCGGCAATCATCCGCTCATAATCGACTCCGGCTGCCTGAGCGACCATCATGCACGCATATTCAGAACAGAAATACCGTTTGATGGCTTCGATGTTGCTCTGCCCCTTGCTGCTGACGATTGTGGGCATAGATTGCGTAGGTCTAATGCAGGAATAGGCAACGCCGGACTGGAGGGAGAGGCCGGCGCCGCCCAGGTATTGCAGTTTGTTGACTTTCCCAAAATGGAGAAGACTGGTCTTCTGCGTCCGGTTTGAAAAGTCCAGCGGAGAAGATACGGCAGTTCCGCTGGATGCGTCAACAACAGTAATGCGGACGCCATCGTTGCCTGAGTTCCAGAAGTTGCTGCTTGTGCCATGACCCATGCTGCCACCGCCGCCATCTATGTTTCCATTTCCGCCCGTTGCAAAGGCAGAGGAGGGGAATAGACAGAAAACAAGGGTAAAGCAGCATAGGAAGGCGAGAAGTCGTTTCAAATACATCACGCTCCATTCCTTTTGAAAATAGGAAGGCCGCCACAATCCTGTGACGGCCAAGTAGTGCCATATTCAGTTGTAGTAAATCAGCCCATATTGCCGACCTGTTTGTTCAGATCTCCATCGCTGTCACCGGTGGACTGCTGTACATTGCCGGGAACAACCCAGCCAAACACCGGATCATATACAGCTCCATTTCCGTTGCTGGAGCCTGGAACCGGCTCATTGCTGGGCGGCGCTTGCTCGGCGGGCGGGGCAGTAACCTCCGGAACTGACGGGTCGGGATTGACGGTATGCTCCTGACCAGGATCTTTGATTTCGGTCTTACCTTCCGGCACCGGAGGAGGCGTTTCTTCAAGCTTTTCAGTATCGGTGAAGTCGATCACAACCTCATCCTCCGTTTGGGAGGTTACTTTGGGATATTCTTCTTCGGCATCTGTGGACTGGCCGGGGGCATAAGCATCTGCTCCATTATCACCATCTGTCTGTGTGCCGCCATCTGACCAATCGCCGGTGACGCTGCTGGGTGGGGATTCATCCGGCCTAAAATCTCCGGTACGGTCGCGGCTTACGAACCAGCAGACACCCAGAATAGTGACGCAGAGGAGAGCCAGCGAGGAAACAATAAAGCCTTTGGATTGGAAAAACTTCTTCATATTTTACATACACTCCTTTTTTGCTGTTATATAAAGCCTATACGGTAGAATGTGCCGGGCTTTCAACAGTAGGGTTAGAATTTTGTGTTGTGGTAGCCTGTCAGCTCCACCCGTTGGGTGATAGCCGGATAACTGTGGCCGAACATCCGCACATAGAACTCCACGTCACAGTAAAAGATGTACTCAACCCGTCCATCCTCTACATTGAACTCCAGGCTGATGTCGGAAACCTTGTAATCCTCCGTTGAAAGCGGAATCTTGGAGTCCAGGCCACCTGCCACTGTAGCCTCCAGCATGTCGGTATAGTCACTGCTGGAGTAAAGGGTATTTAGGTACTCTTCAAAGTTAGTTTCACGCTGGGAACGGTAGGTATCTGCATAAATCGTGCCGCTAAGGTTATTTAACTCCATTTTAGCGCCGTTGCGGATGTTGATGCAGGTGATCCGGATGGAAGCGTACAGGAGCAGGAAGGAAATCAGCATCATGATGCCTACCACAAAAAAGCAGGCGAAAAAGGTGATCTCGCCCCGTTCGTTTCGCAGCAGCTGTTTCAGCTGCAGGAATATACGTTTCATAGGTCACCTCACTTCCAGTAGTGCTCACTGACGCCGCTGCCGCGGGCAACAACTGTGATGTTTACCAGGTCAAAATTCCAGAACCCGCCCAGTTTAGCATCTCCCTCGATAGTAATGAAGAAGGGGGTGCCCAACTGGATGGCATTTGTCATACCGGATGGCCTGGGTGATGTGTAGGTAGCGTCAATGGAGTAGGAAATATTTTCGGCTCCTTCGATCTGAGAACTCAAAAATTCAAACAGCTCATCGGTCTCGCCGTTGACGCCGCCGGAAAGCTGGATCTGTTTGACCATCTGATCGGCGGCATGGTCAAGTTCCTGCTTGGTGGAAATGATGCTGAACAGGTCAATAATGAAGGCCAGCAGCAGGACAGCGATGAAGATGAAGACCACCGTACTGAAATAGTTGGCCTCGCCCCGCTCGTTGTTCAGCACCTTCCGGGCTTTTTGAAAGAGAATAGAAACCACCACCTTTACTGAAATTGAAAACAGCCGCTCCAAACCGGAGCGGCTGCTATGCAAAGTTTTGACTGTACCAAGTATAACAGATATGGATTTACGGCGAAAGGGCAGGACTGTGCCAATGTAGAGACAATTTTGTGCCAACCATGTTTCTTTGCAACATTACAGCAGTGATTCCACCAGCTGATAGATGTCGGTAAATGGATTGACAGCAATTCCAAACGGTTTGCTGCTGTCATTTTGAAGATGGTATTGCTCTACACGTTTGGCGTTCTGAATCGCAATGGCTGTATGCTCTGCTAACTGGTTATATACATCGCCAGCTTTCTCATAATCAGGGAGATAAGTGGTCAATGCGTTTTTCACTGCGGGGTAGTCTTTGAAAAATTTGGTGGTGTACTGGAAATGCAACAGATACCAAAATTCAAAGCAGGGATTGGAGAGTGCAATCTGAATCCCCTTCGCATCTGCCATTTTCCTTGCCTTGGAGAGCAGACTGTCCTTTGCAGTGATGGGGTCAGGGTTGTTGTAGTTCACATCTCCATCTGCAACTACCCATACAGAGTCTCCCTCTGATACGGAAATCTGATTTTTGTTCTGATATTCCACGGCTTTCCGGATCAGGCTGAGATAATCTGTTTCACCTCCGCTGGTGCGGCTGCCGACCACACGAATATCAATGTTTGTCTGACGGTTGCGGTAGTGTTCAAAATACTTAGGCTCAGTTTGAGAACCCTCCGTTACAATCAGAATGACAGGCTTTATTTTTCTGCGTCGCTGTCCACGCTTTTCAATTTTTCCACGTGCCATTTTACAGCCCTCCCTTGATAAAGGGGATTGCACCATAACGGCCAATCAGATAGCCTTTCTCCACCTTGGCATCCTTGCGGATGGAAAAATCGTAAAGGGAGAACAGATCGGTAGCCGCTGTTTGCTCGTCTTTTTCGGTAAACCAAATCTGATCTCTCCTCAGTACATCCAGGTCAAGAAGATTGGTGTTGTGTGATGTGAAAATCAACTGGGCTCCATTTGGATTGAACTCCACGCTGTTAAAAAGCGAGACCAGATGCTTTGTCAGAAGAGGATGCAGATGAGCGTCCATCTCGTCAGCGACAAGAAGCGTTCCTTCATCCAGCACCTTTTTTACAACACCGATCAGTTTGAAATAACTGTTGGTGCCATCAGATTCCTCTGCCATGTTCAGCGCGTAGGAAGAAGTATTTCCCTCTGTATCCTGTACCGTGTGAATGGCCTCGATATTGGTAAAGATATCATTACGCTGAGAAGGAGCGGGTTCTGTATCACGCATCTGAAGGGACTGTATGCCAAAATCTGCAACACGCAGCATAGAGGCGATCACATGCCGGTAGTCATCATCTTTGAGTTGTTCTGCTTCAAGGCCGTAGGCGTCTGCAACAGAATTTTTCGTGATGATCTGGCAGGAAGCAAACCATTCCAGAACCGGAATCACTTTGGAATAGCTCCAGTTTGATGCGACAGACAGATAGAGCTTGTTGGCCGAAGTGCGATCCTTGAGAGTATTTTGTTCATCGACATCAACGGTAAAGCGAAAATCTTTTGTGTCTTTTCGCTCAAAAATGAGTGCCTGCCTGCCATTGGGATAGTAATACAGATATTCTTCAATAACAGCTTTGTCTGTTACAGAAAAGCCATACGCATATCGGATGCCATTTGTGGTGAAGATGACCTCAAAGCTGCTGGGGCGAGAGGGTGTTTCCCGGTCAAACTTGAACGGCGAACGCTCAATGGTTTTGTGGAGCTGCTGGTTATGCGAAGTCAGCACATAATTTACCATGAACCAAAATGCATTCAAGACATTGGACTTTCCGGAAGCATTGGCACCGTAAATCACGGCAGACTTCAAATGCTTTTTGTTTCCGTCCACAATCAGGTGTTCCGGATGTTCGTTATCCTTACTGGCAAGCAGGGATAACACGACATTATCTTTGATAGAGAGAAAGTTCTCTACACTAAATTGAATCAGCATAAAACAACCTCCTAAATCCTTGCTATAATATATTATATCCGCATTTTTGTGAAAAATCAACGAAAATGAAAAATAAAAATCTATATAGAGGGTTTAAGAGGATGGTTGTGTGGAGAGGATATGTGGTTGTCAATCAAAAATGGCAACCACACATTAAATTACACATAAGTAATGTGCGGATGTCAAAAATTTAATATAAAGAAGGTGGTGAGCCAATGATAGAAGGCAGCCTGGGAAGCAGTTTATTTTGCTCCCCAGGCTACTTTCGCTTACAGGTTCTGCCGGATGATCCGGGTGATAATACCTACGGCCACACCCCGCTCCATATCCAGACGGGTGACAGCAAAAGATACATCGTCCTTTTTGCCGGGCATCCGGTAGTCATAGCAGGAGTGGGCTACCGCATTGACGCCATTGGAGAGGCGCACATAGACAACGCCCTTGTGGACATCTGTGACACGGCCGGCATACTTGCCCTGGATACGGCACTTCTGCAGGTTGTCCCTGTCGGTGTTCTCGGAAATACTCTTGATGTCAGCCTTGATGCCCAAGTCCTCCAGACTGTTGCGCCGCACGCTGAGAATACGGACCAGAACCTCATCGCCTACGGAAAAACGCTCATGGGCGTCACCGATCCAGTCCCAGGCAAGGTCACGGGCAAGGATAGAGGTTTCAACGCCGAAAACTTCCACGCGCACAACCTTTTCGGCCACTGCAATCACACGCGCCTGGACGATGCGCCCCTCATAGACACGGTACATACCGGCAGCATCCGTATCCAGATAGAAAATCTGGCGTTTGCGCAGCATGGCCTCCTTTCGGCTGGCAACTACGCTGCGGGTCTTGGAGTCGATACCACGCACGATGAAGTCAATGTCAGCACCGAGCATGTTGCCAAGGATCTTATTTTGGCGCAGCATAAGGTCGGCGTATTCCTGACCGGAAGGGCTGCGGCCCAGATTGATCATCATTTCCTTGATAGGGATAATAACACGGAATCCCTTGTAATCCACAACTGCCACCGTCTTGCGGTTGTCCAGCTGTTCAATGCCGCCCAGCTTGCCGGTGATGATCTTGCGGGTGCGGTAGGCATTATGGATCTCATGCCAGATTACATCATCCCGGTCTTCGGCAGTCTCGACATCATCCCGGCTGCGGATGGTAAGGACGGGGGCCTCGCCGCGCTGGGGGCGGGGCTGGCGCCGGGGAGGAGAAGGAGTGGGGGCAGGAGCGGCAGCTTCCTCCAAGGCAGAAACGTCAGGCTCCACAGCAGGTTCCTCCGCATCAGGGATAGTATCGGCTGTAGCCACCGGATCGGCAGCCTCGGCAGGGACTTCCTCTGTGACAATTTCTTCAGGAGCAGCAGCTTCTTTCTTCTTTCGGCTGGTACGCTTGGGCTTGGGAGGTGCAGGGGGTTCCTGCACAGCGTCGGCATTATCTTCGTAAACATCAGGCGGCTGCACATCAGAGTCTTCCGGCATATCAGTGGGAGCAGCGCTTTGATCGTCTGTTTCAGCAGGCGTATCCCCGAACATTTCCTCCTCGGTGAGTTCAGGAAGGGGATCTTCAGCCATATCTTCGGCAGAGGTGTCCTCCAGGGGCTGATCCATTTGCCCCAGCAGTTCGTTCAAATCCAGACCATCGCCAGCGTCAGCAGGAAGGGATTCAGGTTGAGCGGTATCGGCCGGCAGAGTTTCATCTTCCGACATAACGGTTTCGGTAACAGGAGTGTCCTGTTCCAGAAGTTCTTTTTTCTTGGTTGCCATAGATTAAAACCTCCTATGAATTTGATAGTTTTGTTTAAGACAGGATGGAATCCTTGTCTGTGGTGATAATGCCTTCCGGCGTACCGGCAGATTTAGGGGTCGGAGTCTCTTTGGGTGATTTATCCGTGGGGGATGCCGGCTTGGTGGCTTTGCGCTTTGCCGGTTTCTTTGCTGCAGGAGCCGGTTTCGGCGTGGGTTGCGGTGTTTTGGCGGCTTCTTCTTCCAAGCGGCGCCATTCCGGCACATGGGCAGATGCTTTGCAGGAACGCAGGTACTTGGCTTCCGGGTGTTTGGAGTAATCCATTTTGTCTACCTGCAGAACCTTCTTGCCACGGATGATGATGAGCGCCTGATCCAGCGGGAGCCGCAGGACTTCATCAGGAGTAAGTACAGGGCGTTTTCCAACACCGGAGGTCTCACGAAACTCTGGTGTATAGTTGGAGATACGCCAGGTGCCCAGCTGTTTGGATTTACTGGATACTGCTACAGAGGCAAGCCCTGTCCTGGCAGAAATAAATTCGGCAGTAAGCTGGTCTGTACAGCCTAAAAACAACTGCGCGTCACAGTTTCCAATGATTTCCTGCCACAAATTCTGCGGGTATCTGTTCTGCAATCCTGCGAGATTTTGGAACACACAGGACATGGAGATATTCCGGGATCGTATTACGCTGAGCCGGCGGGAGAGGTCTGGGATTGTGCCGCACGCTGTCAGTTCTTCCCCAAGGATATGGACAGGCACAGGCAGTTTGCCGCCCTCGCAGTTGTGGTCTGCATATCGCACCAATTTGATGAAGCAGAAAGATAGAAACAGCGAGGCCAGAAAATCAAAGGTGCTGTCCTGGTCGCTGGTAACGAGGAAGTAGGCACAGGGCTGCTGACCCGGAAGTTCCAGATCGATCTCATTCTTAGCGGTAATTTTTTTAATCAGCTCAGACTGGAATACCTGCAGGCGGCTGCCCAGACCGATAATCACGCCGCTTCGCACTGTGTCGCTGGCCTGCTTGAACAGGCTGTAGGGTGCTTTGGCAGGGTGCGTGGAAGGAAGCGCCTCGAACAATGTGTCAAGTTGGGATTCTCCATTGAGAGTCAGCAGCCGGTAGACTTCGCCAATGTTGCGGTTTTCTTCCGCATAGCCTTGATCCACATACAGTACCAAGGCCTTGAGCAGATTCATCTCGCAGGCATCCCAGAAATGGTCGCTCTTGCCGTTGTTCGTGGTGTTCTTGATGATGACATCTACAAAAAGCTGGGCCATTAGTTCCTGTCCCTCAACTTCGGCAAGGCAGCACCAGGAATCTGAGTTTTCAGGCGAAACGAGGTTGAATACCTTGACACAATAGCCCCGGCTGCGGAGAAATTCGCTTGACTTCTCGTACAATTCCGATTTGGGATCGCAGATGATCAGCGATTCTCCGGCGCTATTTTCGCCTCGGACAGTGGCCTGAAGGATACGGTTCATACAAAACGAACGGGTTTTCATGGAACCACTGGCACCGTAGACGGCCAGATTGCCGTTGATTCTGGTATCTTCCGGTATGCAGACTGCTTTGCCATCCAGCATACCCAGTACAACACCCTTGTGTTTTCGCAGATCAGGCACCAGATCCAGTACGCCGGACATCTCTTTGCGGGACATCCAGCCGGAGGTGCCATAAGTGCCTTTGGCGGAGTAGGAGAAATTACGGTCTTCATCATACTCGCCGGCATCACCATATCCCATGCGCATGACCATGATGAGCAGCACTGCTAACAAGCCAATGCAGATCAAGATGCCATACACGCCATAAGGCGGTCGGAGCACAGAGGAAAGGCAGAGAAGGAAGTCGGGCGAAGCGGCCAGCGGTGAAGTACCATCGCCGGGAATGCCGCCGCCCTGTTTCCAGGTTGCATAGTTGCCCAAAAGCTGCGCCAGAAAGCCGCCTGCGTATAGGATCGCAAGAATGGCAAAGGGCGCTGCAATCAGGCTCACGATCAGTTTTTTCTTGTTTATGGGAACAACCTCCCCTCGAATTTTGTGAAATCAATGGTCTGGAAGCGCACCCGGGAACCGCAGTAGCTGCGAAGTACCTCTGCCTGGAAGTCAAAGCAGATCAGTATGCCCGGGCGCTCGGATAGTTCGAGAGAGGTGTTAAAGCGTGCGATACGGGGCAGATCACAGAAATAGCCAAACAGGACTGGTGAGCCGTCCGGTGAAATTCCGTCATGCTCAATAGCCAGTCCGGGCTGCCTCGCAGTAAGACCTTGGAGCAGAATGCGATTCAGCTCCGCAGTTTTCCCAGGGTCGCACAGCAGTGCAAGTATCACCTCCCCCTGATGGTCGTTGGTAAGATAAAGAAAATGCTCATAGCTGCCATCCAGCATGAAGAAATCATGTTTGCGTCCTCCGGTGCTGGTCAAGATCTGGTAAGCCAGATCCATGCTGTTGCCCAGAATCAGTCCATGAACATCCTCATGGCGAAATTGTTGGGACAGGCGCTGTTGGCAGATTACGCTCCAGATCAATGCCTTGACCCGCATTTCCGATTTGTAGCGCCACTTCATCAGGGCGCTGCTGCTGTTGTAGGTCACGAAGATGCCGGAGGGCGCAAGGAGTATTCCAGTGGAGCGGGAACTGCGGATCTTCGTGGTGTCGATCCCCATTTCTTTCACTTCTCTCGAACTGAAAAAAGCAGGATAGACAATCCTGCCGCCAGCGTAACCCTCCGGCGCAAAAATTGCCGGTTTTTCATCCCGATACACACATACCCCCGCATTATCCATGGTCACATAGGTTTCTGCCAGGCGGTGTAGCCGGAGTCTTCGGTCAATTTCGCATTTCAAACGGTTGGTGTCGGTATCTCCTGTCAGATAGCTGGCAAACCTGTCCGGCCGGCTTTCCAGCAGAGTGGCTTTGGCTCGCGGCCCCAAACGGTAGCCGCGCAGTTTATCCCGGTAATAGGTACGCAGCAGCCCGTCTTTTTTCAGTGCAGTGACAACAGACTCCAGATAATACGGACTGCCGGGAAGTCTGTTAAGCTGGTCTGTGGGGAACTCGCCGGAGATGGCAGTCAGAGAGAGAAGCCTGTACGCCATCGTGTCTGGCTGTGGGAATTTCCCAAGTGATCACCTCCTTGTGGTGTGTGGCTTTTACCGAGACTGCAAGGAACTTCGGTAAAAATCCGTGGTGTAACGACAGAAAAAAGCCCCGAAATCCGGGGCGAAATACGGTGTTGCGGTAGGTCGGACAAGCAATGGCTGAAAATGCTCAAAAATCCGAGATGGATTTTAGGGTGTTTTCATGCTCAGCAAGCCAGGCGGGAAACCGCTTTTTTTCCATGACACTGATTCTGGTACAATCCTTTTCGCCCAGCGCAGCGGTGTTGTAGGCATCGCAGAGCAGGCCGGTATCGTCAGCCATGACGAAGGTGGAGAGGACATCCAGAAGCTGCTTTTCTTCCAGATTGTCGTAGTCACGGATACGCCGGGTGGGAAGGCACTGGTCATAAACCTGCGTAAAGCACACCACACAATCGCTGAAGCGGGGCATGGGATGCTCTTTGGCGTATTGCTCCAATGAGAAGTAGAACGGGTCGAGCAGAAACTCAGTGTTTTGCCTCTGCTTGCGTTTTGGGAGCAGACCAGGCAGGGTGACCTCCAGTACACCGTCCTCATAGACAACCTCAATTCCGTGTACAATACCGGCGGATGTCAGGTAATCGCCTTTGCGGATGGTGGTGCTGGAATATATCAAATGCCGCAGCCTGCAGGCAATTTTCTCTGCCCGCAGGGCGGCGTCAGTGGATAAGACTTCATAGTTGTCCGGATAGCGCTGAATATCCGTGGTATCCATCGCGTAAAGAGCATTGCTCAAACGGGATATATCATCAAGAATGCTTCCGATTCGGTGTGAGATGATTTTTCGTTCCAATCAAGTTCCTCCTGTTTTCTTAAAGTAATGCACCTGGCCCGCTGCATCCACGGTGCAGAAACCGGAAATGCCAGGGCAGTCAATGCGGCGAATGTCTTCCGGATTATCGACCAAAATGATGCGGCGTCCACCGCTGCGGTCATCCCGAAGCGCATGGTTGATTAGGGCCTCCTGGCCGGAAGCTGCGTAGACGATTTCATATAGTTCACCGTTTGCAAAGAAGATAAGCTTGACCGGAAAATCACCGGGAGCATGGTATTCCACCTGCCCGATAAAATCCAAGAGTACCCAGACAGCCCGTATCAGGGAGTTGTCTGATTTTGCTGCCCAACCAGACGGAAAGTAACCGCCTGTATCAGTTTGAAAAATACGGCCCTGCTTTTGCAGATGGGAGAGCAGGGTCTTGATGATTTCTTCTTTGCCAGGGTGAAAGCAAAGAAGCTGCTGCATATTGAGACCGGGATACATCGTGACGATCCGCAGCAGAGCCGCAGCTTCATTTCCATAGATTTCAGCCCTGGTCTTCATGGGTATCACCTCCAATGGCGTAATATAGGCGTATTCAAGACGCATTAAATAGGAAGGAAAGCCAGTCAGTGTAAGCTAAAAAGATGATCTGGCTGGCAAAACTGGCTTTTAGGCGTAATACAGACGCAAAGCAGACGCATAGCGGCGTCTGGCAGGAAAGTTGCACATGGGAATCACCTCGCTTTTCAAATTGTTATATCTGCTGTTCGGCAGATGTGGATTGTTCACGGCGTTTTCGCTCTACGATTTCACGCAGCTCGCGGCGGTCGGTAGTGATCAGATCCTTTTCCAGAGGGCTGGCTTTGAACTCCACCATAATATTGTTGTTATTGGTAGAAATCAGACCGTGACCTCTTTCAAAGTGGGTGATCTCCATTGTTTCAGCATCGGACAGGTGCAGGGCTTCCTGTACCCGCTGGGCTTCGTCGTCCTCCAGATTCAGAATGATCTTGGTCTTGGAGTTGTTGATGATGCCCTTACCAAATCTGCCGCCGTCAAGGTCAAAGAAATCGGCAAGATCCTGGCTTGCAAAAATCGAGGCGCCGCCGTAACCGCGTATGGTTTTGGCAATTTCCAAAAGAAAATCGCCGGCCAATCTTACACCAGCAGCACCGGCGCCGGATAGAAGCTGCCAGCACTCATCGATGAAGATGGCTTTTTCTTCTGTACGGTCGGCTTTGGCTCTGTCCCAAACAAAGTCCAGCGCCACAAACATACCTACGGTGAGCAGGTCTCCGGTGAGGGAGGAAATATCCAAAACAGTGTACTTGTTGTCGAGCCGAACATTGGTCTGCTTATTGAAGGTGCTGGCGCTTCCGTTTACCAGACGATTTAGGATGTGGGCCATGCGCATCGTTTCCTTGGAGGTTTTCAAAATTTCGTACAGGTCACCAAGCACCGGCATTTCACGGTACTGGCCGGGTTTTGCGGGGTCTTCCAAAGAGGCATTATCATGAGTGATGCCTTTTGTGTTATAGGTACGAACAAGGGCTTCGTCCAAAAGCTGTCGTTCCTCGTGAGACATATCGGGGATCAGCAGACTGAAAAATATGTGGAGCTGCTGGATCTTTGCTGCAAGTTCAGATAACTGGATGCCTGGACCGTCCAGAAGTTCATTCACCGAGCGGTCTACCCGACGAATCTCCATGACATTGATGCAGTGGGGACTGGCCGGTGAAATCTGGATAAAGGAGCCGCCCACATTGGAGCAGGCGCGATGGAATTCATGGCCTTTTAGGGGCGCAACAATGAAAATGGGGATATTTTTCCGCCTCATTCGCAGCGCCATCAACTGCATGGTAAAGGTTTTGCCGGCTCCGCTCGTGCCAAGGATCGACATATTGGCGTTCTTATAGACCGCAGAATTGAAGATGTCCACGATAATAAGGGAACTGTTGTACTTGTTGACGCCCAGCAGGATACCGTTATCATCACACATCTCATAGGATGTAAAGGGATAACAGCTTGCGGCACCGCCTGTCAGCAGGTTGCGCTTACCCCGCTCATACAGTTTCTTTTCCATTGCCACCAATGGCAGGGCAGATAAAAACGCCTGTTCCTCCCGAAAATGGCAGGTGCAGGCGTTCATGTCCTGTGAGAGCAGGAGCTTTTTCATTTCGCTGACCTTCCATTCCAAGTCTTCCTCGTTGGAGGCAGTAATGGTAATCAGCAGATTCAAGTAGTAGAAGTCCTCGTTGTTGGCAAGGCCCTCTTTGAGAAAGTACCCGCTTCGGATCGCGCCATCAATGTCATCAAAGTCGGTGTTGGTGTCGCTGGCATCCTTGATTTTGGAACGGTTGATACGCAGCTGCTGTCCGACTTTCTGGATGATGGTTTCTTTGGGTTGACGGGAGAGGAACATATCCATATCGATCCCATCACCGGCATTGACGATAAGACTGAGCCAGCCGGCTGGAACCTGCGTTTTGTAGCCATCAGAGGGCACCAGCAAATAAGCATAATACAGACCGTCAATGCAGATATGGTGACCATGCGTGAAGTCAATGCTTTTTGGCGCACAGAATTCGGTGGCAGGGATATGGTCGATCTCACTGTCGCGCCCTTTGGCAAGGTACTCAGCCACAACCTCCTGTGCCCGGACGGAGAGCGGCTTTACAGCACTTTCATTTCTGCAGAGCAGGTTATAGAGGACATCTATGGTAAACTCATCCCAGTTTTCCGGAACGATGACCTCGTTACCGCATTGACGGAGGTAGTTGGTAGCAGTATGGACTGCACTTTGCAGGGCATTGATTGCCTCGCCTTCTTCATCAGAGCGCTTGGTGTTGCTCCACGGCTCATATTCAAAAATCAGGAAGAAACGTCGGGTAATTGCCTCACGGGAACCGATCTGCTGAACGAACTGGAGGTAGTCTTCCTGCATGAGCAGACACTGTTCATTGGTCTCCTGTTCCATCTCCTTCCGAACGGTATCCAGATGGCGGTTGATCTCTGCCCGGCGTGTCAGTACCTTGATTTGCAGCTTGATGGGGCTGATTTTCAAGTAGGAGACAAAGGAATAGATGATGTTCCGCTGTTCCTGGGCGCTGCGCAGCATAAAATTGATGGGTACTACCTCGACGACCTTGACATAGCGGTGGTCCTTTGTGTAGATGATGCCGTTTTCAATTTTGGAAATCGGCAGATAATCTGCTACCGGGTTAAGGTAGGCGGGCTTCGGATCCTGAGTGCGGATAGGGCGTTTTACTTTGCGCTCTTTGGAGACCTTCTTTTTTTGCTTGGCGGCTTTCTTCTCCTTGGCAGGCTTCTGCTTTTTCACAGGACGGAGTTTTTGGCGAATTTCGTAGCCGCGAACTTCATCAAACTCCGCTGGGAAATCCTCTCTGCCGGAGCGCCGTGACCGCCTGGGAGCCCTATCGGGCTTGTGTGCCTTTTTTTTAATATGTTTGCCGCCATGCTCTGCCGCAGGAACCGCATCTTCTGCGCTGTTACCGCCTACAATGCGGCGGTTTCGCAGGTACTTTATGAAAATCAGCAGAAAAGAGGAAAGGCTCTCACCGGAAATTCCGATAAGCGCCACCAATGCTGCTGGCAGTGCGGTCAGGCACAAAGCGATGATACGGGCAGTCAGGCCAAGAGGGAGCAATGAAAAAACCGGCACACCAATGGCAAATGCCAGGATGCCGGCTTCAATCACATTGCGGGCTTTGAACATACCACCGAAGAAGGTGCCTGACTCGATGAAATTCGGTGGTATTATGTAGGTATCTCGGTCGATTTTATGATTCATGATTAACCTCGTTTCCGAAGCCGGGCGGGCACATCAGCCGATAATCCAGAACGGACCGCCAGCTCCAGCGCGCCGGCTGGCCTCATTTAAGATAATGGACAGATCCCAGAGCTGTTCGCTCCGTGTGTAACTGGCAGGGTCAGCCACCATGATCTTGCCGTCTTTTACGCCACGCAGGACAATGAAGTGACCGGAAGAGGTAAAGTGGCCTTCAGACATGATTGCTACTACCAGTTTACCATTAGCCAGTGCGTCTGTGATGCGCTGTGGTTCCGCAGTGGTACAGCCGGAAACCGGAAGCCCCCATTCCCCGGCGGCGGCAGGGATCAGTGCATGGTAAGAACCACTGCTTTTACACCAGTAGCCGTTGTTGTAAGACCACTCGGCCATCTCCACAGGGTCAACCATATCGTCCGTCAGAGAGGACACTACGATTGCCATAGCGGTAGGGCCGCAGCCATAACCGCCAATATTGTCCGTACCATATGCTTTACCGGCATAGCGTTCATCCAGTTGATTGTAGTAAACAACAGGTGTGATCCCGTCAGTGAAAGTAACATCGCCCAGAGCAGTGATGCTGTTTCCGGTCCACGCTTCCAGATTTTGCAGCAGACCATCGCCCAAGAACAGGCTTAGGTTGGAAGCGTAATCAGATGCAAGCTCCTTTTGGTCATCGGTAAGCTGGAATACAACATCAGAAAAATAGGACTCACCGTTGTAACGGACGGTATAGACCATCCATGTTTCGGACACCGTTGTTTCTTCCCCAGTCTCCGGATCAGTCATGGTGTTCTCACGAATCTCTTGCTTGCTGGTGTAGGAATATAGATGCTGCTTGTTTTCCCGCAGGGTGGCGGCAAGGTCATTCAGAGAAATGCTTTCAAAATCCTTGTCTTTGGCCGCACAATACTGAGAGATAAACAGGTTGGCGTTATAAATGGGACCGCCGGAATAGGCATTTTTGACCTCCATATGGTCGGCTCCCGATGCCGCAAAGTCAGCTTCGATCCGGGCAAGTACATCCTCCAGTGCCTCGCCCAAGATGCCGTTGAGGGTAAAGGTAATCTCGTTGGCGTTCTCAATAATCGCTGTTTCGCTATTCAAAATCGGAATTTCGGGGTCAGATGGAGAAAAGGCATTGGTCAGTCCGCCGAAAATAAGACCGGGGAGCATGAGAACAAATAATACCGGCAGCATAAGCAGGGCAATGACTGCCACAATGATTTTTCCGATATGCTTCCGACCTGCCCACACTGCGCCTGCAACTGCACCGTAAGGACCGCCTGCGGCAGCGCCTTTGGCAGCGGAGGAAATAGCTTTTCCGGTTTTGATTGCGCCGCGGATGGTATGCGCTGCGGAGGCACCGGTCTCCACAGCTTCGGAAAAACTGCTTTTTTGATCTTCTGGCATTTATATCTTGTCCTTTCTCCTCGGGGCTGGAGGCAGCTTTTTGACAATGGACTCGTTGAAGGCGATAGAACCGTCAGGAGCCATATAGGGCGATTTGTCAACAGCATCCACAGCGTACTGCTTATACCATGCTGTGCCATCCACGGCATGAACGGTGGTGTACTGGCCTTCCGGGGCAACATATTGGTCTGCGTGGTACATACCAAAGGAGATGCCTTCGGGATGTTCCGCAGTCACTTCTGTGCCGGTGATGCGGCCGCCGCCGATTTCGACATTTTGGAAGGTCGGAACATTTTCAGCTCCGGATTCCAGTGCCGCATATCCCATGTAAGAGTGCAGGGCTTCGGCGGCTTTTTCACCGGAAATGGAACCCATCTGGCTGATACTGCCCGTGGCTACGCTGCCGATTACATTGTTGGCAAAATTGCCGCCCTTACTAACGGAAGAAGCGTACATATGGCCGCCGATCCCTCCGGCTGCAGCATCGCCTAAAAGACTGCCAAGACCGGAAGGCTTGGAGGCGGGAGTTGTGGTGGCTGTTTTGATGGCGCTGTTTGTGACTTTTCGGCTCACCACTCCAGCAAGACCGCCGCTGGCAAACCCTGCTCCAAAGCCGCCGCTGCCTTTACCACCGTTTGTGTTGACATTGGTGGAACTGCTGTTTCTCCCGCCGCCAAAGTGGTGACTGGAAAAGTTCTTGATGCCGCCGATGCCTCTGGCAGCAATCATAGCCTCAGCCAGCATGCTGCCGCCGGTATGTCCTACATTGACACCAAGACTGGAGAGGAAGGAATCGATTTTCTGGCCGACTTTGAGAAAGCCGATAGCACAGAGAAACCAGATAAACACATTGCCGGAAACGGCTTCTTTTCCTAAAGTGTCTACCTGAGCCTGCACATCGCTTTCGGAGATAGCGGCAAAAGCCGGCTGGCAGAGCAGGCAGGAGAGAATTGCGACTGTAAAGGCCGCAAATAAAAATTTTTTGAGTTTCTTCAAGGATAAGACCTCCTTACAACGAAAGCGGGTTCGCAAGGAAGGACCCCACCATGCTTGTGAACAGGCGCAGGCACCAGGCGTTCATGACCAATAGGAAAATTTGACCGCCAAGCATCCGGCACCAGGATTTCCAGATGTTTGCTGTGGTTTGGCTGGCGCCCATAGAAAAAGCCACGGGAGCCGTGTAGACCAGTACACCGAGCAGCACATACCGTTCGGCTGCCTCGAACAGAAGTTTTAGGTAATTCCAGGCGAGGATGAGAACCAAAATCAAGGTAATCAGCGCCACAGCCCCATTGGCACACACACCGATGATGACCAGCATCACGGAATTGAAGTCTGCAAAGCTTAATGCAGGAAGGTCGGACTCCATGATCCAGTGGTAGGGGGTGCCGCCGATGGTAAGAACAATATTGACGATCTCATCTGAAAAGAGCGTCAGCAGGATAAAAATAACGGAACGGATACTCAGCTTTACCGGATCTTCTGCTTCCACACCTGCGCCAAGACCGAAGTTTTTGAATAACTGCCAGACCCAGTTGAGCAGGATGATCCCGATTGCCAGAGCCACGAAAACAGAGTACATAGTCTCTGCTGCGGGAAAATAACGCAGAAATACAGCCATATCACAGCCCAGCGCACCCAAAACCGATGTGGTCACCAGATCAAGACCGGCCATTACCTGTTCTGCGATCCATTCCACTATGCCGTCTAAAATGCCCATAAATGCAAGCCTCCTTTCCGGCGAGCAGTCAGACGGTCAATCAGCCTGTCCATTGTCCGCCACTAAAGAGCGGCGTCACATACGCCATGATAAAGCCCAAGCCATTGAGGATAGCCCAGGTGATACAGATTCGTTTGAGCCAGGCGCGGCTTTCATCCACCGTCCGTCCGGAACGGGAGAAGTTCATGAGTAGCAAGGCTACCGAAGCAGTGACGATGGCGGCGATAGTGGAGATGGCAAGGATTTGGGTGTATACATCCTGCATGATCTCTTTGGCCTTGGTCCATACATCTGTTGCCGCATAAGCCGGCTGGCAGAACATCATGGACATCATCACACACAGGAAGGCGCTGTAAGCCACTTTGGGCAGCGAAAGCCTGCGCTTGGACTGGGTATCCGGCGCCTGAAGCTGCGGAGTTTGAGGGGTTTTCGTTTTCTTCAATTTGCGATCCTCCAATTCTGAATGATTTTTTGATGCTCAATAGGGAACAGAAAAGCCCACACCTGTCAAAACAAATGTGGGCTTTCAAATGGCTGGGCGGCCATCTGGGCAGCAAAAAAGCACCCTGCTGAAAGGTGCTGTTACTGTCCTGTTCGGTTTTGGGTGCAAGTTTGAGCATATTCAGTTTAACACATCGGTATTTACACTGAAAGAGCAGAACCATGCCAATTTTGTTCCCGAATTGTGCCAATTATTTGCCCGATTGTCCGGAAGGTGATTTTGTCTCTGGAAAGAACTGTTCCAGCATGTCTAAACTGTCCTTGGAGGTATAGCCCCAAAGGACAGAACTGAGGGCTTCAATAGCTTCCCGGCGTTTGCGGTAGTAGGTTCTGAAACTGATGTCACGAATATGCGGTCGTAGGGTCTCGATGATTTCCTCAACATTTTTGAGCTGCTGCGGCGAGAGGAAGGAGTAGTACAGCAGCCAGTAATATGCCTCACCGTTTTTGTGCTTGGTACGCAGCAATTCGACTGCGGAATCCAGCAGCTTGAGCATTTTGTGGCTGCGTTCAATGCATTTGGCATGGTGCTCGATGTCGCTTCCGGCCAGATCAGCGCCAGCCAGATAGACTGAATCCAGAAAATCCTCGATGGAGGTGCCATACTCGATCTCAAACTTGGTGCGGACATGCTGGACAGAAAGCTCCAGGCTCCACACAACATCCCGGTATTTTTTCAGCAGTTTCCAGGTATCATGGTACAGGGGATTATCAGCAACATCAGGTTCAACAAATTTTCTCATTTCAGGTTCCTCCTATTTTCGTGCTCCTCAAAGGGAGTGAGTGTAAGTTCAAAAGTGGCGATTGAAGTGTTTGTGCCGCAGAGGATGGTCAGACCAAAGTGGGCTGTGGATTTCCCTCGCGCACGTGGAATCAACTCTTCCCAGCAGTCGTCCGATAAGGGATATAACTTATAGCGGGAGAGCGGGCAAGAAAAGCAGGAAATCCCTTGCGTAGATAGGATGTCAGCCATCTTGCGGAGTATCGTTTCAATGTGCGATTTTGAAACGCTGGAAAGTGCATCCGAAACAATGACCTCATGCTCAGAGATGGAATGGCTCTCTTCGGTTTCAGCAGTTTCCGGAAGCTCCAGATGAATGTTTAAGGTCATGGCAACTTCCTCCTTGTCGATTAAAACATCGGAAATCTCAAACATGGTGGACAGGTAGTTCTGCAGGTAGATCACGCTTCCATGCCGGCCGGGAAACGACATGATAGAGATATACCCAAGACCGTCCAGCTTTTTCAGTATCCGGCATACGGTAGCGCGTGACAGCCCCCAGCGGCAGGAGAGTTCGGTATAGCTGACCAACGGGTTTCCTGTACCATTGCGAAAATAGGCTACCGGACCGACCTCTGACCCCTGCACCTGCGTATCGTTGTAGACAGCGGATACCCACAGATCCAGAACGATGTCCATTTCAGAGCAGCGGGCAGAGCTGACCAGTTCCAGGGCAACAGAGACTGGAAGGAAGAAAAAACCGGTATCCTTTTGGCATGGGGCATTGTACTCCAGTGCGGAATTGTGACGGGCCCAGTGGAGGATTTTATATTTGACTACATTGCCACGGCCCAGCAGTGTATAGGAAATCAAGTGCTGCTTCTGAAGGGTATCCAGCATGGACAGCGCCTGCCGATGAAAGCGGGTGCGGAACCAGCAAGACAGTTCCTTGACGGTGCAGACCCATTCGCCGGGCGAGACTGTATAACTGATCCCGTCAATACGGCGGTATGAGGTGCGGAAGTTTGCATAGCTGCAAAGTACAGTAAAATGAAAAAGGCCGGAGCCTCCGTTTATGCGGATGCTCCGGTCGTTGATCAGTTTGTGGATGAACTCACGATAAATCCGGCATCGTGGGTAATCTACCACTTGTTTGATTTGAAGTTGGTATTCTGGCATGACAGTCTCCTCTTTATTTATGTATTATGTATTAAAGGCGGGGTAATAAAAGTAATAAAATGTTTCGATAAAATCGTTGACTTGGATGGACTTGAAGGTTATTATATAATAATGTATGCGTCTGCGGTTAAACGATCAAGCCGTTCTTTATATAGAGTTCATGGTAGAACAGCATCCTGAGAAACACAGCAGTTTTCTGCCATTCCTGTGCCAGCGATATGCCATAACAGGCGCACTACAACTTTCTACAACTTTTCTACAACTTTTGAAGCGAGAAGGACGGCACAAGAGGACACGAGACGAATGAAAAAAGTTTCACGAACCGAGAATTGTGCAGGCTTTGAAGCCTTACAGAGCGGCATGGAGCAGGATGAAGGGAGCCGAATTTTGCTCCCGACAATGAAGTCCCTGGATGCTGACAAGAAGGCTTCCAAGACTTCCGAAGCAGCTCCTGCAGCTGCAGAAAAAGTTGCTGAGAAGGTTGATTTCTCCAACGTAAAAATCGAACCATTGTTTGAAGAAATGATTGATTTCGATACCTTTGCAAAGGCTGATTACCGTGCAGTAAAGATTCTGGAATGTGAAGCAGTACCGAAGTCAAAGAAGCTTTTAAAGTTCACTCTGGATGACGGAACAGACCGGAAACGCACGATTTTAAGCGGTATTCACGAGTATTACGAGCCAGAAGATCTGATTGGCAAGACAGCGATTGCAATCGTAAATTTGCCTCCGAGAAAGATGATGGGCATTGATTCCGAGGGTATGCTGATTTCAGCAGTACACGAGGAAGATGGACATGAGGGATTAAATCTTCTCATGGTGAATGACCGGATTCCGGCAGGTGCGAAGCTGTACTAAGAATCAGAAAATCCATAGACTTTTATGAGTTTATCGAGTGTTTGACATCAAATTGACATCAAATTTGTGTCATTCGGTGGACTAATATGGACTGAAAAGGGATGTTTTAGAAATCAGAACCTTTCAAAACTTAATAGTTGAATGCTATTAAAAGGACATTTTCCAATAAAACGGAGAGTGTCCTTTTTCTGTTGTTATGGTCAAAACAAAATCAAAATAACACAAGGAGGGTTCTATTATGACAAGTACAGCGTTAGGAGCAGAAACCAAAAAGGAAGAAAAGATTATTTTTATCAGCGATGCACATGAGAAATTCTACTACGAGAAGTTAAAGGAAGTCCGGTATCAGGATGTTTACCACAAGGCACTCTGCTATTGTCTTGGGATCAGCGATGATACCAGAAGAAATGTTTACAGAATTTATGATTTCAAAACAGGATGCGTAATAACAGAGTGTTTACACGAAGGCTGGCAGACCAGTGGAAGTGTGAGAGTGGTCAGAATGGCATTCAATCTGTATTGCAATGGAACACCAAGTATTTCCGATTATGAAGATGCAGAAGAACAGGTGGACGAGTGTAGGCAGTACACGGTGGAGGAAATATTCTGCTGTGCTTATGCACCATATTTCTGGCAGGCAATTCAGATTCGGTATCCGGAATATGCCACATACAACCATAAGCTGTATGCCTTATTGGGAGGAACAGACTAATGTTAAAAGTCAGATTGATGGGAACAAAGAATGATATTAAGTGGTTCGGAAAGATTTTGCAGAGGAATCCGAAAGTGGAAGTAACGGAGTTTTCCGAGATGTATCCGAATAAGGGAACGAAGAAATTTTACAGGGCGTATGTAGAAGTAAAGAAAAGAAACGTAGCAGAAAAATAGCAGAAAACAAAGGAGAATCTATCATGTGTAAAATAATCGCAATCGCAAACCAAAAAGGTGGTGTGGGCAAGACCACCACAACCAGTAATTTAGGTATAGGACTGGCAAAACATGGCAAGAAAGTCCTGCTGATTGATGCCGATGCACAGGGCAGTCTGACGGACAGTCTTGGCTTTACAGAGCCGGATAAGCTGGAGGAAACGCTTGCAACAGCACTCGGCAATATCATCAATGATGAAGATATGGAAACGGATTATGGTATCCTGAAACACAAAGAGGGAATTGACCTGATGCCGGGGAACATCGAGATTTCCGGTCTGGAAGTATCACTTGTCAATGTGATGAGTAGAGAGCTTGTGATGCGTTCCTACATAGAGCTGGTAAAGGATAATTATGATTATATTTTGATTGACTGTATGCCCTCCCTCGGCATGATTACCATAAACGCCTTTGCCTGTGCGGACAGTATCCTGATTCCGGTACAGGCGGCATATCTTCCGGCAAAAGGGTTACAGCAGCTTATTAAGACGATTGGAAAGGTCAGGAGGCAGATTAACCCAAAGCTGACGATTGAGGGGATTCTGCTGACAATGGTGGATGCCAGAACCAATTATGCAAAGGACATTACTGCATTACTGGTGGAGAATTACGGTAGCAAGGTGCGGATATTTGAAAACAGTATTCCCATTTCCGTCCGTGCGGCAGAGATTTCCGCAGAGGGTGTCAGTATCTACGAACATGATCCGAAAGGCAAAGTAGCCGCTGCTTATCAGTCTTTGACGGAGGAGGTGCTTGGGAATGAGTAAAGCAGGAAGTGCCGCAAAGGTAAAATTAAGCAGTTATGATGATTTATTTGGAAATGCAGAAGAAAAGACAGGGAGCGAAGAGCAGATTATCAGAGCCAAGCTCACGGATTTGCATGAGTTTAGAAATCATCCGTTCCGTGTACTGGACGATGAAAAAATGGAAGAAACAACGGAAAGCATCAGTAAGTATGGGGTGCTTGTACCGGGAATTGCAAGACCGAGGGCAGAGGGTGGCTATGAAATCATAGCCGGACACCGCAGAAAACGAGGTTCAGAACGGGCAGGAAAAGAGGATATGCCTGTGATAGTCCGCAATTATACAGACGATGAAGCTACGATTATCATGGTGGATTCCAACATTCAGCGTGAGGACATTCTGCCAAGTGAGAAGGCGAAAGCTTATGCCATGAAATACGAGGCTATGAAGCATCAGGGCAGAAAAGGAAACGGAAATACGCTTGACGAGGTAGGAGAAGCTGCCGGAGAAAGCGGAAAGACGGTGCAACGGTATATCTGGCTTGCAAGGCTGTCCGATGAGCTGCTAGAGTTGGTTGACAGAAAGAAAATCGGTCTGGTACAGGGTGTTGACATTTCCTTTCTGTCGGAAGATGCACAACAGTGGGTGCTGGTAATCCTTGAGGAAAGCGGAGCAAATATTTCCACAGTACAGTCTGCCAAGTTGAAGGAATATGGGAAAAGCGGCGAACTGACGCTGCCGATGGTGCGTCTGATACTGACCGAGGAAAAGCCGAAAGAGAGGAAAGTTACAATCAAGTCTGAAAAAATCAGCCAGTTTTTTTCAGAGGAATACTCCAGCGAAGAGATTGAGGGGATTATCCTGCAATTATTGGAGGAATGGCAGAAGAAACAGTAAAGGGGGTGCGGTAAAATGGGTAAACAGATGCAGTTTGATTATTACTATGGGATTGAAGCAGAACAGTTTTCCTTTTATCGTGTTCCTCGGTTGCTGATTAAAGACGAGCGTTTCAAGGGGCTTAGCAGCGATGCCAAGCTCCTGTACGGTCTGATGCTTGATCGTATGTCACTGTCTATGAAAAATGGCTGGTTGGATGAAGAAAACAGAGCCTATATCATTTATACTCTTGATAATGTCATGGAGGATTTGGGATGTGCAAAAGCAACCTGTGTTAAGATTATGAAAGAGTTGGACAGCGATAATGGGATAGGATTGATCGAAAAGAAACGCAGGGGACTTGGAAAACCGGATATTATTTATGTAAAGAATTTTGCCACAATAGGAGAAGCAGAGGAAGAAACGCCTGCAAATGCTGATGTTTCCACAGAAGTTCAGGATTTGAACCTCAAGAGTTCTAAAAGTTATACTTCCAGAAGTTCAGAAACTGAACTTCAAGAGGTTCAAAAAGCAGACTTCCAGAAGTCTAAAAATTTTACTTCAAGAAGTACAATATCTGAACTTGCGGAAGTTCAAAAAGCAGACCCTAATTATACTAACTATAATCATACTAACCAGAGTAATATTGATAGGAATTATATCAATCCTATCAATCAATCCGGCAGTGAGTTGGAAGGGGAGATTGATGTGATGGAAGATGTCAATGCTTACATGGAAATCATCAAAGAGAATATTGAGTACGAACATCACATGAAATATGGCAGATGGCAGGACAAAGGGCTGTATGAGGAATTGTATGAGGTAATCTGCGAGATTGTATGTGTGAAGCATAAGACTGTTAAAATCGGTGGAAATGATTATCCATATGAGCTTGTAAAATCAAAGTTCCTCAAACTGAATAGCTCCCATTTGGAATATGTGATAGGATGTATGCAGGAAACAACTACGAAAATTGCAAATATCAAGGCATATATGGTAACAGCTCTTTATAATGCACCCTCAACGATGAATCATTATTATCAGCAGGAGGTGCAGCACGATATGTATGGAGGTGGCTGGAGTGAAAAGGGTATTGTTTAAGATTATACTTCCGGCAGGACTGCTTGCGGCATGGATGCTGACCTGTTATCCTGTATGTAACAAAGCAGACGGGTTCGATGTATTCCTTTACTGGATTTTGGTCGGCTGTCCCTATGGATTGCGGAAAATGTGCATGATTCTTGTGCCAAAGAATTTCGGGATTGCAGGAAGTATGGGAATCCTGGCATTAAACTGTGTTGTTGGAGGTCTGATCGGCGGGGTAGTAGCAATCTGGAGAATGGTTACGGTACTTGCGGAGATAATAAAGGTAATCAGGGATTACTTCTGGACACGATGTCCAAAAGTACATGAGATGACGGATAATAAAAAAGGCGTTGTTCATCGAGTCTAACAACACCTTTAATCCGTATCCGGAACGTATTCCATTATATCCTCAATCCGGCAGTCGAGTATCTGGCAAAGCCTGTTTAAGATAAGCGTTTTTACAACAAGGTTCTGCCGAAGCCGCTGAAGCTGTGCTTTATCAATGCCATAATCTTTGATAAGCTGGTACTGGCTGATTCCTTTTTCCTTTAGCGTACGCCAAAGCGGGTCGTATTTAATCATACTGAAAGCTCCTTTCCACACTTGTATTCTAAGTGCATGAAACATATAATAATATGGTGCGTGTACGCACCATAAAACATACAAGGAGAGTAAAAAAGTTATGGAACATAATGAGTTTAAGGATCAGCTATACGAAGTATTAGATGAAAATGATGTGGCTTTAGGGATTGAGGATATAGATACCTCTGATGCCGCAAATATTTTTACAATAAAAACAAGGGACGGAAGTGTTTTTGAAATAGAAACACGGAAGATTGAATAAGAGGCAGCACGATGCCTCGAAACAGGAGGTTTGCAACTGTGGAGAAAAGTTACATTACAGACATAGAACGGGAACGGTGCAAAAAGGTTGCCGCAGCCTATGCAGAACTGTATGAGCTGGAAAACATTTTGGTATTGGATGTAGGACGGTACGGTTTTGTGAAGCTGCAATATTACACACCGGAGTATGGATTTAATGATGTTATAACCTATACAGACAGTGAGAGTATGTTTGAGGACTTATGGCAGGAATGGCTTGATACCCGGCTCTATCTCTTCGCAAAGGGAACGCCGATGCTGGAAATGGGATATGAGGAAATCTTCAAATGTCTGCCGGAGGAAAAACAGAAAGAGCTTTTAGAGCAAAAAGCAGTATTTGCAAAAATGGCAGAAATAGAACTGAAATAAAACAGCGTCAGGGCAGTTATGAATTGAAAGATTTGTAGCTGCCCTTTTTTTATTGCTTTTGGACACGATGTCCAGAAGCGGAAAGGAGCAAAATGGAATCATTACGAGATGTAAAAAGAGTTATGGAACGAGAGATAGAGAAAGGGAGCTGCCCATTACAGTTTGAATATCTGGAATTTGGAGAAAAACCGTTTCAGTTCATAGAATCAGAGAAAAAGCTGAATGAGGTGCTTTCGTATTTGTTGCGGTTGGGGGAATATAGAGGATATACGGAGCATCTTGTAGGAAATAACGTGTATATGGATTTGGATATGTTGTGCCGGAAAATCCAGTTTAAGCGTACCCATTCCCCGGTGGAGCGTAGTGAAATCCATTGGAAAATACAACGCTATAAAAATAAGCTGAAGCCAGACTATGCAGGTAAGGTTTGTTTAGAAATGGTGCAGTGCATTTTCAGTCTGCCGGAAAATGCAGCGGAGAAGTGCAGAATAGTGTATGATGGACAGGAAACCTATGCTTTTGCCATGTCAAATAAGTATATCCTGGGACTTTTTACCCATTGTGAAGCTGCGAGGAAATCTGCTGTGGAGGACGGTGTGGAGTTTGTGCATCTGCCGGAGAATGAACAGAAAATCGTCAGTCTTGAAAATGTGAGGAATGTGTTGTTTCAGGCATTGCTGCTTGATAATGTTACGGTGGAGAATGGTCTGTTCCATGCACAGATGTGTACGGTTATGCTGTTGAAATAAATGTACCGGAAATATTTGATACAGGCATAAATTTTGTTATAATGGCTTTGAACAGAATTTGTCCGAAAGAGGGATTGTATGAAACCAAATCATCATTCACTGGCATATAAACAGCAGAAACAGCCGAATAAGACCTATAAGGATTTAAAACAGAAGCAGAAGATGAAAATAGCAGACTGGATGTTTCGGGAAACCTGCATTTTCTATAAGGAAAATGGAGAGATACCAAATGAGGAGGTAGCAAAGCAGATTATTGACCGGATTTATGAAAAACTGAAATCTCTTGCAATCTGGGTTCCGTATGAAGAGGTTTACCGAGCATATCTTTTAAAATTGCCACGATATGAGCTTCGTATTGCGGAAAATGGGATACCGGAAGAAAAGCCGCCGAAGGAGAAAAAGGAGGATGTGCCGAAAAAGAAAAAGGGAAGCAGTAATAAGCGGTGTCCGGTATGCGGCAGGAGAATGAAACAGCAGTTTATTGGTTTGCAGCATTGCAAATGTGGAATGAGCTGGAAAAAGGACATCGGCTTTTTTGAGCGAACCGGAGATATGGTGTTTGCCTTGGAGCGGAGAAAAATAGGAAATAAACAAAAACAGTGCCCTGTCATTCGATATAAGGAATAGGGCATGGAAAAACAGAAAACAGCGTCAGGGCAGTTATGAGTCGAAAGATTTGTAGCTGCCCTTTTTTATTGCTTTTGGACACGATGTCCAGAAGCCGGATGGAGGTCAGATGAAATGAAAAAGAGAGAATTTCAGAAAAAAGCAGCCGCAGCGTTATTGGGAAAACTGGCAGATGTTGTGATGGAACTGGAAGAAAATCCAAACATCACAATAACGTCGGAGTATCATAGTAGCTATTTTAAATTGAGAAAGAATTACAATCTGATTCAGATTTCGGTCAAGCAGACAGGAGAGCTGACGTATCAGTTGACGGATATGCTGGGAAACACAGGCAGAAGTCAGATTTATGTACAATATCATGCTGGAGATGATCCGGAACATTTGATAAAGAAGTTTGTTGAGGATTTTGGGCGGCTTTATAAGGATTTTCTTTTAGCGGGAACGCTGCATGATTTTGTTCGTATCCAGTTATCTGTGGATGCAGATACAGAGGAAGCATTAAGGGAGTACGAGGACTGTATCAGAGCAGGCTGCCTGTAAATCAGAATTTTTGGACACGATGTCCAGAAGCGGAAAGGAGAGAACATGAAATATTTACTACATCGGCTGCTTGTTCCGCCCTGAAGGAACAGCAGTAAAAAGGAAAGAAGGAGGTACAGATGCAGGAAGAAGTAACGCAGAAAACAATCGCCCTTGTGATTAAGGCTGCAAAGCTGGATGCCAATATCCTGAAATCTGCCATGAGAATGTATCTGAATCATTGCAGAAAACAGGCACAGAAAACGCATGGGAAAGTGTCGGTTAAGGAACTGGTGGGCGAGGGTGCAGGTGCTTCATCCATTGAAATCACAGATGGCAATATCAAATCCTTTGAGCGGGTAGCTCGTAAATACAATGTTGATTTTGCTGTGAAAAAGGATAAGACCACCGAGCCACCGAAGTATCTGGTATTTTTCAAGGGCAGGGATGCCGATGCTGTGGCACAGGCATTTAAGGAATTTGTTTATGGAAATGAGAAAAAGAACAGTAGGACTTCTGTAAGGCAGAAATTAAAGCATTTCCGGGATGTGGTATCAAAGGATCAGAACAAAGAACGGAGCCGGGAAAAGAATAAGGACAGGGGGCAGAGCCTATGACTAATATCATAGCAGGCATTACCAAAGATTTAAAAGCTGTCCCCAAAAAGCTGAAGGAAAAAGCAAAAAGTGCAGATGTTAAAAAGCTGATACTGCTGAATCTTCCCTATGTGCTTGCCGGGTACTTCTGTAATAAGGCAGCATTTTTATGGAGAGTGGCAGAGGGCAGTAATGCGTCTGACAAGATGATGGTAGTAATGAGCCAAATGGACAGGATGTTTTCCAATCCGTTCCCCAGTTTTTTTCTGAGTGATTTGCTGATTGGAATCGCCGGAGGCGTTGCCTTAAAATTCATTGTTTATTATAAGGCGAAGAATGCCAAGAAATTCCGGCAGGGTGTGGAATACGGTTCTGCACGGTGGGGGAATGCCAAAGATATAGAGCCATATATGGATTCTGTATTTGAAAATAATATTCTTCTGACCGCTACGGAGCGTCTGATGATGTCCGGCAGACCGAAAGAACCGAAGTATGCAAGAAATAAAAATATTCTTGTGATTGGCGGTTCCGGCTCCGGTAAAACAAGATTTTTCGTGAAGCCGAACCTGATGCAGATGCACTCGTCCTATTGCGTCACTGACCCGAAAGGCACAATCTTAGTGGAATGTGGGAAGATGCTGAAGCGGGGCAAGTATAAGATTAAAGTCCTCAACACCATAAACTTTGCAAAATCCATGCATTATAATCCATTTGCTTATCTGCGGAGCGAAAAGGACATTTTGAAACTCGTCAACACAATCATAGTCAACACAAAAGGAGAGGGGCAGCAATCCGGTGAGGACTTTTGGGTCAAAGCAGAAAAACTCTATTATACAGCATTGATTGCATACATCTGGTACGAAGCACCGGAGGAAGAACAGAATTTTGCCATGCTGATTGATATGATTGATGCAAGTGAAGCAAGAGAGGACGATGAAAACTTCAAAAATGCTGTTGATCTGCTCTTTGAGGAGCTGGAGGAAAAAGACCCGAACCATTTTGCTGTAAGGCAGTATAAGAAATATAAGCTTGCGGCAGGAAAAACAGCGAAGTCGATTCTGATTAGCTGCGGTGCGAGGTTAGCACCATTTGATATAAAAGAGCTGCGTGACCTGATGGAATATGATGAACTGGAGCTTGACACGCTGGGAGAGGAAAAAACAGCGTTGTTCGTTATTATTTCTGATACAGATGCTACGTTTAACTTTGTGGTGTCTATCATGTATTCCCAGCTCTTTAATTTGCTTTGCGACAAGGCAGACGATGTTTATAACGGAAGGCTCCCGGTTCATGTGCGTATGCTCCTTGATGAGTTTGCGAACATCGGGCAGATTCCACAGTTTGAGAAGCTGATTGCTACGATCCGAAGCAGGGAAATATCAGCTTCTATTATTTTGCAGTCAAAATCACAGCTCAAAGCGATTTACAGGGACAATGCCGATACCATAGAGGGCAACTGCGACACTACGCTGTTTCTCGGAGGAAAGGAAAAGACCACCCTAAAGGAATTAGCAGAGGTATTGGGGAAAGAAACCATTGACCTGTACAACACCTCGGATACGAGGGGGACGAGCCAGTCCTACGGTCTGAATTACCAAAAGACCGGAAAGGAACTGATGAGCCAAGATGAGATTGCTGTCATGGATGGCGGGAAATGTATTATGCAGCTTAGAGGTGTCAGACCATTTTTCTCGGATAAATTCGATATAACGAAGCACAAGCGGTACAAAGAGCTGTCCGATTATGACAAGAAAAATGCCTTTGATATGGAACAGTATGTGAAACATCTGCACCACTTGAAGGTCACAGAAAAGACAAAGGTAGATGAAGCCTTTGAATGCGGGGAGATTTCCCCGGATACAACTGAATAGGAACATTTGGACACGATGTCCAGAGGTACAGGAGTTTTGCGGATAGAAAGCAATGCTCCTTATTTTTTGCAAAAAATAAATTTTCGGAAAGAACGAGGTAACTGAATATGGCATTTTTTACATCAGCAGTAACAGGATTAAAGACCGTTGTAACCGCAATCGGAGCAGGCGTGGCAGTATGGGGCGTTATCAATCTTCTTGAGGGATACGGAAATGATAACCCAGGGGCAAATGCTCATGTACGGTAAAGAAGCAAGCAACCGAAAACAATAGATAGACCGCCAGCACTACACTATTCCGAACCAAAGACCAAAAGATAAGCATTTTGAGAAAATCTAAACTTTTGGATTTTCCTACAATGCCGACTACGGCGGAATCCCTCCCACTCCTTATATATTTCTTTCTGTATACATTGAATTTGTATTTAGTAAAATGCAGACAACACCACGGATCGGCTTTTGGCTGGACAATTCCAACCAAACACCGCAGCAGACAGTAGAAACCATTCTGAACGTTAGGAAGCCGGTATGATTGTTACATATAAGGGGAAGAAAAATTTCTTTTAGATACTTGTTTTCCTAAAACTGATGTGATATAATAAGATATAATAATTCAATTCCAGAAAAGGAGTAAAAAATATGCGGCAAGGTATTCTTAAATAAAACTATAATCAAATAGTGGGAACAAAGGATTATGATAGTCCCTTTTGTAGGGGCTTAGTTTTTTGTACCCAATTTAAGAATACTTTTGCCTTATCAATTTTGACATATCCCCAAAAACAGCACTCACAAACAGGTGTATGCTGTATATGTGTATGTCCGCAAATTATCATCCCCAGTGGTAAAAGTATTTTACTGCTGGGGATTTTTATGCCCTTCGGGGCAGTAAAGGGAGGACAATCACATGAAAATAATCAATATTGGAATTCTTGCCCATGTAGACGCTGGAAAGACGACCTTGACGGAGAGCCTGCTATATGCCAGCGGAGCCATTTCAGAACCGGGGAGCGTCGAAAAAGGGACAACGAGGACGGACACCATGTTTTTGGAGCGGCAGCGTGGGATTACCATTCAAGCGGCAGTCACTTCCTTCCAGTGGCACAGATGTAAAGTCAACATTGTGGATACGCCCGGCCACATGGATTTTTTGGCGGAGGTGTACCGCTCTTTGGCTGTTTTAGATGGGGCCATCTTGGTGATCTCCGCTAAAGATGGCGTGCAGGCCCAGACCCGTATTCTGTTCCATGCCCTGCGGAAAATGAACATTCCCACCGTTATCTTTATCAACAAGATCGACCAGGCTGGCGTTGATTTGCAGAGCGTGGTTCAGTCTGTTCGGGATAAGCTCTCCGCCGATATTATCATCAAGCAGACGGTGTCGCTGTCCCCGGAAATAGTCCTGGAGGAAAATACCGACATAGAAGCATGGGATGCGGTCATCGAAAATAACGATAAATTATTGGAAAAGTATATCGCAGGAGAACCAATCAGCCGGGAAAAACTTGTGCGGGAGGAACAGCGGCGGGTTCAAGACGCCTCCCTGTTCCCGGTCTATTATGGCAGCGCCAAAAAGGGCCTTGGCATTCAACCGTTGATGGATGCGGTGACAGGGCTGTTCCAACCGATTGGGGAACAGGGGAGCGCCGCCCTATGCGGCAGCGTTTTCAAGGTGGAGTATACAGATTGCGGCCAGCGGCGTGTCTATCTACGGCTATACAGCGGAACGCTGCGCCTGCGGGATACGGTGGCCCTGGCCGGGAGAGAAAAGCTGAAAATCACAGAGATGCGTATTCCATCCAAAGGGGAAATTGTTCGGACAGACACCGCTTATCCGGGTGAAATTGTTATCCTTCCCAGCGACAGCGTGAGGTTAAACGATGTATTAGGGGACCCAACCCGGCTCCCTCGTAAAAGGTGGCGTGAGGACCCCCTCCCCATGCTGCGGACGTCGATTGCGCCGAAAACGGCAGCGCAAAGAGAACGGCTGCTGGACGCTCTTACGCAACTTGCGGATACTGACCCGCTTTTGCGCTGCGAGGTGGATTCCATCACCCATGAGATCATTCTTTCTTTTTTGGGCCGGGTGCAGTTGGAGGTTGTTTCCGCTTTGCTGTCGGAAAAATACAAGCTTGAAACAGTGGTAAAGGAACCCACCGTCATTTATATGGAGCGGCCGCTCAAAGCAGCCAGCCACACCATCCATATCGAGGTGCCGCCCAACCCGTTTTGGGCATCCATCGGACTGTCTGTTACACCACTCCCGCTTGGCTCCGGTGTACAATACGAGAGCCGGGTTTCGCTGGGATACTTGAACCAGAGTTTTCAAAACGCTGTCAGGGATGGTATCCGTTACGGGCTGGAGCAGGGCTTGTTCGGCTGGAACGTAACGGACTGTAAGATTTGCTTTGAATACGGGCTTTATTACAGTCCGGTCAGCACGCCGGCGGACTTCCGCTCATTGGCCCCGATTGTATTGGAACAGGCATTGAAGGAATCAGGGACGCAGCTGCTGGAACCTTATCTCTCCTTCATCCTCTATGCGCCCCAGGAATACCTTTCCAGGGCTTATCATGATGCACCGAAATACTGTGCCACCATCGAAACGGCCCAGGTAAAAAAGGATGAAGTTGTCTTTACTGGCGAGATTCCCGCCCGCTGTATACAGGCATACCGTACTGATCTGGCCTTTTACACCAACGGGCGGAGCGTATGCCTTACAGAGCTGAAAGGATATCAGGCCGCTGTCGGTCAGCCGGTCATCCAGCCCCGCCGTCCAAACAGCCGCCTGGACAAGGTGCGCCATATGTTTCAGAAGGTAATGTAAAGATACATAATCGTCAAGACGGCAACAATCAGAAGTTATGGAGGGTAACAATGGAATATAGTAAGGAAGATTTAATGGAAGCAAAAAAGCAAATTTTGGGAGTGGGAGAGAACATGGGAACAGAGGAAAGTAAAAAAATCTGGGAGGAGAACGCACAATTTTGGGATAATGCAATGGGTGACGAATCTAATGAATTTCACAGAGAGGTAGTGCGCCCCAAAGTAACGGAACTTCTATCTCCTAATCCTGCGGATTACATTTTGGATATTGCGTGTGGCAATGGAAATTATTCTTCGTATCTTGCACAAAGAGGTGCTTCGGTTGTCGCTTTTGATTACAGCAAAAAAATGATAGAATTGGCTAAAAGACGGCAATCACAATATGCAAAACAAATTGAATTTTGTGTGGCGGATGCGACCGATAGAAAAAGTATATTAGAATTAAAAAGAAATCGAGCCTTTACGAAAGCAGTTTCTAATATGGCAATTATGGATATTACGGACATTGAACCACTTCTTATGGCTGTTTATGAACTGTTGCAGGAAAGCGGAATTTTTGTCTTTGCAACGCAACACCCTTGTTTTGTCACGTTGACTGAAAAATATATGACACCGCACAGTTACTATGATATAGCGATTGAAGGGCAACCGAAAGAGCAGATTTATTATCATCGTTCCATACAAGATATTTTTAACCTTTGTTTTAGAGCTGGATTTGTCATTGATGGATTTTATGAAGAATGTTTCAAAACCAACAAAGAAATTCCTATGGTAATGATAGTAAGGCTTAAGAAGGTAAAACGTGATAGCTTAAAATAAATTCAAGTTTGTCGGGTAAATAGCAAACCCAGCCGAGCCAGTCAACGATAAAATGAACGCCGCTTCGCGCCGTCGTTGACAGCCCCGCCCGTCTTTGCTGGTAGGCAATCAAGGGGCGACAGCAAGGAGTACTGCCGCCCCGCACTATTATTCAGAGAGGGGGAATTTCCATGACCGAAGATGAAGCCTACAAGGTGCATATCCAGTACACATTCAATGCCTTTTGCAAGGTAGTCATTCGTCACGCAGCCATAGATAAAATCTTGAAGCTGCGCCGGAGGTGGGAACGGGAAGTTTCCCTTGATTATCTGATGAGTGAAAAGTTTGTCCAGCTTGCCGAGCCGGAGTAGCTTGAAGAATATCTTTTTACCGCCTGCGGCCAGACCGCCGTTCTGTATCATGCGGAGCTTGCCGCCGCCCTTGCCCTTTTGCCGGAGCAGACGCAGGAAGAAATTTTTCGTTACTATTTCCTGCGCCAGCCGCAGCGAGTGATCGGCGTACATATTGGCCGGACACGCAGCACAGCGGGGCGGCATATCCAGCTTGCCTTGCAGCGGCTACGCGAAGAAATGGGGGTGAGCCGGTATGAGTAGACTTCTCCCCTATGAAACAATCCTCAAAGCCCGTGAGGGCGACCCAGAAGCCGTGAACGCTGTCCTGCTCCACTACGCCGGATATATCCGCTATTTCTCAAAAGTGAACGGGCAGGTCAACGCCGAGGTGGAGGACTATGTAAAGCAGCGGTTAATTGACTGTCAATTCAAGTTCCGGCTTGACGAACCACCGGACAAGTCATAAAAACTGAATACCAGCCGCCACCGACGCGGCCAGCGAAAGCAGTAAGTCTTGAAAAAGATTTACTGCTTTTTTTGTTGTCCGGCTCCGCTCCCGGCCATTTTGCCCCCTGCCGGTTGTAGTAGTAAGCGAGGAGGGAATTTTTCTGCCCTGGTGTTTGGCATTTGGAGCATTTACCCGTAGTAGAGGGCAAAGAGAAAGGATTTCTCCAACACCGGGTAGAAACCACTGCGTCCGGTGTCATTTTAGCGAAAGCGGGCAGGAATGCCCTTTACAGGATTAGTAGTAGCAGAAAAAGAGAAACAAACTTTTGTGGTTGCAGTTTTCCAAAAAAGTGGCGGACGGAAGTGAGAGAAAGTTTGCAGTCACGGAGAGCAAGTTTCTACCACGGTGCCAAAATCCGCAATTCTGCAGTTTTGCCCCTCGCGGGAAACTTGTTGGGGAGTGCCTTCCCCAAACCCTGCTCATGCGCCCTTACGGGCGAGAAAGGAGGTCACACCATGCGAAAGAAATACAACACGCCCCACCGCAGCCGCGTTGTGAAAACCCGGCTGTCCGAAGATGAGTATGCCGACTTCACAGCGCGGCTTGCGCCCTATGGTATCAGCCAGTCCGAATTTCTCCGGCAGGCGATACGGCGGGCGACCATACGCCCGGTTGTCCATGTGTCGTCGGTCAATGACGAGTTGCTTTCCGCTGTCGGGAAGCTGACAGCCGAGTACGGCAGGATCGGCGGCAACCTCAATCAGATTGCCCGGTATCTGAACGAATACGGCGTACCCTACAACACCCTTTCCGGCGAGGTACGCGCCGCCATATCCGACCTTGCCGTCCTCAAGTATGAAGTCCTCAAGAAAGTAGGTGACGCGGTTGGCAACACTCAAGCATATCAACTCTAAAAACGCCGACTACGGAGCCGCCGAGCAATATCTTCTCTTTGAGCATGACGAGTTTACCATGAAGCCCGTCCTTGATGAAACCGGCAGGCTTATCCCCCGCGAGGACTACCGGCTGTCCACGCTGAACTGCGACGGGGAGGATTTTGCCGTTGCGTGTATGCGGGCCAATCTCCGCTATCAGAAAAACCAGCGGCGGGAAGATGTGAAAAGCCACCACTACATCATCAGCTTTGACCCGCGGGACGGGCCGGACAACGGCCTGACCGTAGACCGGGCGCAGGCGTTGGGGGAACAATTCTGTAAAGAGCATTTTCCCGGCCACCAGGCCCTTGTCTGCACCCACCCGGACGGGCATAACCACAGCGGCAACATTCATGTGCATATCGTCATAAACAGCCTGCGGATTGAGGAAGTGCCGTTCCTGCCCTACATGGACAGGCCGGCCGATACGAAAGTCGGCTGCAAGCACCGATGTACCGACGCTGCCCTGCGCTACTTCAAATCCGAAGTCATGGAGATGTGCCACCGGGAGGGGCTTTATCAAATCGACCTCTTGAACGGCAGCAAGAACCGCGTCACCGACCGGGAGTATTGGGCGCAGAAAAAGGGACAGGCCGCGCTGGACAAGCAGAACGCCCCCATGATTGCCGATAGTATCACGCCCCGGCAGACCAAGTTTGAAACGAACAAGGAGAAGCTGCGGCAGACCCTACGGAAAGCCCTTGCCACCGCCGCCAGCTTTGACGAGTTTTCCTCTCTGTTGCTGCAGGAGGGTGTGACCGTCAAGGAGAGCCGGGGGCGGCTTTCCTACCTCACGCCGGACAGGACAAAGCCAATTACCGCCCGGAAGCTGGGCGACGATTTTGACCGCGCCGCTGTCTTTGCCGTTTTAGAGCAAAACGCCGCCAGAGCAGCCGAAGCGCCAGCCAGATCCCCCGATCCCCCACGCACCATAAAAGACCGCTTGCAGGTTGCCAGAGCCGAGATAGCCGCCCCGAAACAGGACGGAGTGCAGCGGCTTGTGGACATTGAGCAGAAAATGGCCGAGGGCAAAGGCCGGGGCTATGAACGCTGGGCGAAGATACACAATCTGAAGCAGGCCGCCAAAACGCTGTCCGTCTACCAGCAATACGGCTTTACTTCCCCGGAGCAGTTAGAAGCCGCCGTTGACACCGCCTATCAGAAAATGCGCCAGACCAGCGGCGAACTGAAAGCACTGGAAACGAAGCTGCAAGGGAAAAAGAAGTTGCAGCGGCAGGTGTTGGCCTACGCCCAGACCAAGGCCGCCCGCGACGGGCTGCGGGCACAGAAATCCGAGAAAGCCCGCGCCGCATACCGGCAGGCCCATGAGAGCGATTTTATCATAGCCGACGCAGCAGCCCGGTATTTCAAGGCGCATGGCATTACCAAGCTGCCCGCCCGGAAAGCGTTGCAGGCCGAGATCGAGCAGCTTATCTCCGAGAAAGACGGCCTGTATAACACCTATCACGAACAGAAACAGCGGTTCAAGGAGTTGCAGACCGTCAAGCGGAACATCGACCAGATTTTGCGCCGGGACGAGCCGCACCGCAGAAAGGAGCAGAGCCATGAGCGATAACCTGCCCCACATGGACTACCGCCAGCACCGGCGGGCGCGGCGGCTGGTACATGAGTGCTGTAACTACGATGAGGGGAACTGCCTGCTATTGGACGACGGGGAGCCTTGCGTGTGCGTCCAGAGCATTTCCTTTTCCCTCATGTGCCACTGGTTCCGTGTGGCTGTCCTGCCCCTTGACGGGGAGCTGGCCGCAGCCCTCTTGTGCCGGGGAAGCCGGAAACGGTGTGCCGTCTGCGGGGCGGCCTTTGTCCCCAAATCCAACCGGGGAAAATACTGCCCCGACTGCGCCGGGCGCATGAAGAAAATCAAAGCCGCCGAGAGAAAGCGGAAACAAAGGCAGAGATGTCACGCTTTAGAGCCTTTCAAACCCGCATAAATCAAGGCTTTTTTCGTGGGTGTCAAAGGGTACGCGATACATTTATCCTTTTCCCCCGGAAACGGCGTTTTAATGCGTGACAATACGCCAAAATCAACCCGAACACAGGGAGGTGATCCTATCGCTGATTATATCAGGGCAGACACGCGGCTGCCCGCCTATCTGCCGTATCCCCGTTTCCTGCTGAAAATGGAGATTTCACAGACCGCCAAGCTGCTGTATTCGCTGCTGTTAGACCGTTCCACCCTCTCCCAGAAAAACAAGTGGCTGGACGACGAGGGCAGGATTTATATTATCTATCCCATCGCGGAGATAGCAGAAATACTGGATAAAGGCAGCACCACCATCAAGGGGGCGCTTAATGAACTGGACACGGCGGGGCTGTTGGAACGGGAACGGGGCGGCTTCTCCGCACCGAACCGGCTTTATGTCAAAGTACCGCCAGTGCCACAGGTACAGTTTTCAGACCAACTGATGGCCGGAAGTCCGCCCCTCATAGAGCCGGAAAACCGTCCTACTGATGGTCAGAAAACCGACCTTATGATGGTCGGAAAACCGTCCCCTAACCAAACTACTATAAACAACCTTACAGAGAGCCAAACAAAGGGAGTGAGTGGGGGGCCGTCCGCGCCCTATGGCCGATATGGAAATATTTTTCTGTCACAGACCGAATACGACGAGTTGCAGGCAGAGTACCCTGACAGGCTGGAACGGTTCATCGAGGAAATGAGCCGCTACCTTGCCGCCAACGGGAAAAGCTACCAGAACTATGCCGCCGCCCTGCGGATATGGGCGGGGAACGACAAAAAGGAAGCCCCTAAAAAGGGCATACCAGACTACTCATGCAAGGAGGGCGAGAGTTTATGAAGAATGAAATCAACGCGGTTTTGGAGAATATGACGACCACCATCCCGGAGCCGGAGGACTACACCGGCGAGGACGGTTTACTGTACTGCGGCAAGTGCCGCAAGCCGAAAGAAGCCTATTTTGCGCCGGATAAGGCCGCTATCTTCGGGCGCGACCGCCACCCGGCAGAGTGCGACTGCCAGAGAACCGCCCGCGAGGAACGGGAAGCCGCCGAAAAGCGGCGCAGACACCTTGACACCGTGGAAGAACTGAAACGCCGGGGCTTTACCGACCCCACCATGCGGGACTGGACTTTCGAGAACGACAACGGCAGGAACCCGCAGACCGGGCTTGCCCGCCGGTATGTGGAGCATTGGGAAGATATGCGGACAGACAATATCGGCTGCCTGTTCTGGGGCGGCGTAGGCACCGGCAAAAGCTACCTTGCAGGCTGTATCGCAAACGCCCTCATGGAGAAAGAAATCCCCGTCCGCATGACGAACTTTGCTCTTATCCTCAATGACCTTGCCGCCAGCTTTGAGGGGCGCAACGAGTACATTTCCCGCCTTTGTCGTTATCCGCTGCTGATCCTTGACGACTTCGGCATGGAACGCGGGACGGAATACGGGCTGGAACAGGTGTTCAATGTGATTGACAGCCGTTACCGCAGCGGCAAGCCGCTGATCGTCACGACCAACCTTACGCTGGACGACCTGCACAACCCGGAGGACACCGCCCATTCCCGGATTTATGACCGCCTGCTTTCCATGTGCGTCCCGGTACGCTTTACCGGCGACAACTTCCGGCAGGAAACCGCCAAGCGGAAAATGGAGAGCATGAAGAAACTGATTACCGACTGAAAGGAGTATTGCCTATGGCAGATAACAAGCAGCACGACACCCGCACCACCCGCCGCCCTGACTGTGTGACGGAAATCCGCATGGGCAATTCCGTCCTTGTCGTGTCCGGCTATTTCAAGAAAGACACCACAACCACAGCCGCCGACAAAATGGCGCGGGTACTGGAAGCGGAAGCCGCTGCTACACAGGAGCCGACTTATCCGGCGTGAACCGGGGCATGGAAAAGCGGCCATGCCAGGGAGCATGACCGCTGGAACGAAAATCGGAAGTGCTTTAGCAATTCTTAATCTCATTCTCTATAAAATAATTTGCAATTTCAAAGGCTTTTATTCTTCTCTTTGCCAATGTGATTTGTGATTTATAACGCTCGGAATTATCCTTTGATTCAAATGTTTTTACTGTTTCTCTTAGCTTGTGCAGAGTTGAATCAATTTGCCTTTTGGCCGCGGTTAATTCATCTATTGTATACTTCATGTTTTCTCCTTTAACTTCTGATTTTTTTGTTAAATCAGAGTATACCACGGAGTTATGAACTTTTCTACTGCAAATATGGGACGACAACCCATACCATAAAAATCGGAAAATTGAAAAGCTGTAAAGAAGCAAATTTAACGCTTTTGCCGCTGTACAGCCCCCGCCGTTCCGTGGTACAATGAAACCACGGAATAGTGGGGCTGGCTGTCGGAAACGGAGGATTTTATGTTAAGACAAGCCACCCAAAACCTCATTACCGCCCTTTATCCGAGATTGTCCCACGAGGATGAATTGCAAGGCGAGAGTAATTCCATATCGAACCAAAAAAGGATACTCGAAACCTACGCAAAACAGAACGGCTTTACCAATCTGCGCTGGTACACCGACGACGGTTTTTCCGGCGCGAACTTCCAGCGGCCCGGATTTCAAGCCATGCTTGCGGACATTGAAGCCGGGAAAGTGGGTACGGTCATCGTCAAGGACATGAGCCGGTTAGGGCGAAACTACTTGCAGGTAGGGTTTTACACGGAAATGCTGTTCCCTCAAAAGGGTGTGCGTTTTATCGCTGTCAACGATAATGTGGACAGTGCCAGCGAGGGCATGGACAACGATTTTACCCCGCTGCGAAATCTGTTCAATGAATGGCTGGTGAGAGATACGAGCAAGAAAATCAAGGCAGTGAAAAAGTCAAAAGGCATGAGCGGCAAGCCTGTTACCAGCAAGCCGGTTTACGGCTATGTGATGGACGAGGACGAGAATTTTATTATAGACGAGGAAGCCGCCCCGGTGGTGCAGCAGATTTACCAGCTTTGCCTTGCCGGGAACGGCCCGACCAAGATTGCCCGTATGCTGACGGAGCAGCAAATCCCCACGCCGGGGACGCTGGAATATCAGCGGACAGGCAGCACCCGCCGTTATCACCCAGGCTATGAGTGCAAATGGGCGACCAACACCGTCGTTCATATCCTCGAAAACCGAGAGTACACCGGATGTCTGGTGAACTTCAAAACGGAAAAGCCTTCTTATAAGGTCAAGCACAGCATAGAGAACCCCGTCGAGAAGCAGGCCATTTTCGAGAACCACCATGAGCCGATCATCGACAAGGAAACATGGGAACGGGTGCAGGAGTTACGCAAACAGCGCAAACGCCCGAACCGCTACGATGAAGTGGGGCTGTTCTCCGGGATTTTGTTCTGCGCCGACTGCGGCCATGTGCTGTATCAGCAGCGGTATCAGAACAAAGACCGCAAACAGGACTGCTACATCTGCGGCAGCTACAAGAAGCGCACCCGCAACTGTACGGCGCACTTTATCCGCACCGATCTGTTGACCGCTGGTGTCCTGGCAAATCTCCGGCAAGTGACCGAATACGCAGCCAAGCATGAGAGCCGGTTTGTGAAACTACTTGTCCAGCAGAACGAGATCGGCGGCAAGCGAAAGACCGCCGCAGCCATCAAGCAGCTTGAACAGGCGCAGGAACGCATTTCTGAAATCAGCCGCATTATCAAGCGGCTGTATGAGGACAATGTAAACGGCAAAATCAGCGATGAGCGTTTCATGGAACTGTCGGCTGACTACGAAGCCGAGCAAGCGGAGCTGAAAAAGAGAGCCGCCGCCCTGCAAGCCGAACTGGACAAGTCACAGGCAGCTACCGTCAACGCCGAGAAATTTATGGGCATTGTCCGCAAGCACCTTGCCTTTGAAGAACTGACCCCCACTCTCTTGCGGGAAATGATCGAGAAAATTGTGGTGCATGAGTGCAGCTATGATGAGAACGGCACCCGCAGGCAGGACATTGAGATTTATTACAGCTTTGTCGGCAAGATTGACTTGCCCGAATAACCGCCCGACCTATCCGACACAATGGCCAAGTGTCGGATAGGAACGGCAAAATTTTTTGCACTTCTATTGCTTCTTTATCACACATAAGCAAAATCACAAGGGGTCAAGCAGCTCATGGCGGGTGGCGGTATTGTAATTGTGGCACAGACGGTAATTCCGCAGCTTACAAGCCTGTTTTCCTAAGTCATGGGAGCGATTCTCGACAAGATAACTGAATTTATAAAGGAAATACTGCAAGGGTGGGTCATGGACAACCTTACTACGATGTTTACAGATGTGAATGATAAGGTCGGAACAATCGCAGGGGAAGTCGGCAGGACACCCAGTTCATGGAACAGCGGAGTGTTTTCTATGATAGAGAACCTTTCGGAAAATGTGATGATACCCATAGCGGGCATGATCATCAGTGCGATACTCTGCTATGAGCTGATTACAATGGTCATGGATAAGAACAATATGCATGAAGTAGGAAGCGAGTTCTTTTTCCGTTACCTTATCAAAGCCTGTATCGCTGTGCTGCTTCTCAGCTACACCTTTGACATCACAATGGCGATTTTTGATGTGGGAAACCATATCGTGACCAGAGCAGGCGGTATTGTTTCGGGTTCCACTACCATTGATGTGACGGATACCCTAAAAACCATGTTTGACAGTCAGATTGATACAATGGGCATCGGCGAGCTGATCGGGCTTGGTATCGAAACTATGATTGTCAGCTTATGTATGAAAATCATCTCCCTGCTTATTACCGTCATGCTTTTCGGGAGAATGATTGAAATCTACCTTTATATTTCAGTAGCTCCGGTTCCCTTTGCCACATTCAGTAACCGGGAATGGGGCGGTATCGGCAACAATTATATCAAGGGACTGTGTTCACTGGCGTTTCAGGGATTTTTCATTATGGTATGCGTGGCAATCTATGCGGTGCTGGTATCCGGCATTGCGGTTGCGGACAATCTGCACACAGCACTGTGGTCGGTGGCAGCTTATACCGTTGTTCTGTGTTTCAGCCTGTTCAAGACAGGTTCCCTTGCGAAATCAATCTGGAATGCTCATTAGAACACATTTCAAAGAAAGGAGGGAACAGCCGGGGCTTGCAGTATCAGCTCCGGCTGTGATGTTATGGCAATATCCGTAGCAGTGCCAAAGAATTTAAGCGGCATAAAGACAAAAGTAGCGTTAAATCTGACGAAACGCCAGCTTATTTGCTTCAGCGGTGCAGGTGCGGTAGGGATTCCCTTTTACATTTTTACAAAAGGGTTTATCGGCACACAGGCATCGGCACTTTTGATGGTAGCGGTCATGCTGCCTTTTTTCTTTCTGGCAATGTATGAGAAGGACGGATTTCCGGCAGAGAAGATTCTGTATTTTATGATAAGGCAGAAATTCCTCACACCGGGGATTCGTCCCTACAAATCAGAAAATATTTACAGAAGATTAGAAGAAACAGAGCGTATAAAAGAGGAGGTGCGTAAACTTGAAGAAAAAGCAGGCGGCAGAAAAGCCGGACAGACATAAGAAAAAAGGAAAAACGAAGCCGGGGCTGACCTTTGTGGAGCGGAGAAGGCTTGCGGAGTTAAAACACATGCTTGCCGGAACGAATAAAAACGCAGAAAAGCCCACCACAGCACAGAAGACCATTACCTTTCAGAAGATGTACCGGGACGGTATCTGTCAGGTCACTTCTGGCTTTTATACGAAAATGGTGGAGTTTTACGATATAAATTATGACCTGCTGGAAATCGAGGATAAGGGGGAAATACTGGAGGAATACAGCAGGCTTATCAATTATTTTGACCCGTCTATTAAATTTGAGCTGTTCCTGTTCAACCGACAGGTTAACGAGCAGACCTTAATTGACCAGTTTGACATTCCATTGCAGGCAGATGATTTTGATGATATTCGTGAGGAATACACGCAGATGTTAAAGAAACAGGCTGCAAAGGGAAATAACGGTATTATCAAATCAAAGTATCTGATTTTTGGAATTGAGAGTAAAGGCTTTAAGGAGGCAAGGGCAAAACTTGTCAGCATTGAAGCAGATGTGATTAAAAATTTGACTAATCTGGGCACACACGCTAAGAGCCTTGACGGAAAGGAACGTCTGCGTATCCTGCATGAGTATTTTAACCAGGATACTATGGAGCCTTTCCGTTTTTCTTTTAAGGAACTGGCGGAGTCGGGAAAAAGTGTGAAAGATTACATCGCTCCGCCGGGATTTGATTTTCGCTATCCGAGTCGTTTTAAGGCGGGAAAAATGTATGGCAGTGTGCATTATCTGGATATTATTGCCCCGAAGTTTGATGATGAGTTGTTGAAAAAGCTTCTTGATCTGGATGCGAACCTGACTATTACCATGCATATGCAGACAATGGATCCGGTCAAGGCGATTAAGATGCTAAAAGGTGCTTTGACGAATATTCAGAAGATGAAGATTGAAGAGCAGAAAAAGGCGGTAAGGTCAGGTTATGACATGGACATTCTTCCAACGGACATTATCACTTATGAAAAAGATACCCTTGACCTTTTGGACGATTTAAACAGCAGCAATCAGAAAATGGTAAAGATGACATTTCTTCTGACCTGCTATGGCAGAAACAAGCGGGAACTGGAAAATATCACGCAGAGGGTATCCGGCATTATCCAACAGGCGAACTGCAACCTCAGATGTATGCAGTATTTACAGGAGCAGGGACTGATGGCATCGGCACCAATCGGGTGCAACGATACGGGAATTGAACGGGATTTGACAACAAAGAGTACCGCTATCTTAGTACCGTTCTGTACGCAGGAATTATTTATGCCAGCTCCGGCTATTTATTATGGTTTAAATGCCCTTTCCAACAACATGATTATGGCAGACCGGAAACGGCTTCGTACACCAAACGGTGTGATTCTTGGTACACCGGGAAGTGGTAAGTCTTTTAGTGCAAAGCGTGAGATTCTTTCCTGTTTCCTGATGACAAAGGACGATATTGTGGTCTGCGATCCGGAGGGCGAGTATTTTGCCCTTGTGGGAGCATTGCACGGACAGGTGGTAAGGCTGGCAACCAATTCCAAAGATTATTTAAATCCGATGGACATTCAGCTTTCCCATAAAGGGGATAAGGAAGCCTTAAAGCTGAAATCCGATTTTATCATTACTCTGTGTGACTTGATTGCCGGAGGAAAGAACGGTCTGGAAAATGATGAGAAAGGTATCATTGACGAATGTATCCGTCATATTTACGATGCTTATTTTGAAAATCCCGTACCGGAGAATATGCCTATCCTTGAGGATTTGTATAATGCCCTGTTAGAGCATAAGAACAAAAAGGCAGAACGGATTGCAAACTCCCTTGTGCTATATGTGCATGGTTCGCAGAATTATTTTAACCACAGGACGAATGTAGACAGTCAGAACCGTATCATGTGCTTTGACATCAGGGACTTGGGAAACCAGTTGAAAGAGCTTGGAATGTTAATCGTACAGGATGCGGTCTGGAACAGGGTATCGCAGAACCGGGAGCGTAAGATTGCCACCCGCTATTATTGTGATGAGTTCCACCTTTTGCTGAAGGAGAAGCAGACCGCTATCTATTCGGTGGAAATCTGGAAGCGTTTCCGTAAGTGGGGCGGTATTCCTACGGGGCTGACGCAGAACGTAGGCGATTTTTTGAAGTCGGAGGAAATCGAGGGAATCCTCGGCAATTCCGATTTTGTATATCTCCTGAATCAAAATGCAAAGGATCAGGCAATCCTTGCAGATAAGCTGGGATTGTCAGAAAAACAGCTTGCCCATGTAACCAATTCCGAGCCGGGGTGCGGACTGATTCTGTTTGACAACGTGGTTATTCCGTTCGTAGATAAATATCCGGTAGATACCAAGACCTTTGCGGTTATGAATACCAAACCAGAGGAAAGTGTAAGGCAGGAGGTAAATGAGTAGTGGCGGAGAAAAAGAAACAGAAACCGGCTGCATTTGCACAGGAGAAAAAAACCTTTACCGGAGAAATTCCAAAGAAAGCAAACGAGGGTAAAGGTAAAAAATCCGCAGCATATCAGCCGAGAGATGCAGATACCACTTCTGGACACGATGTCCAGAGGTCGAAAAATACAAAGAAGTATCAGAAAGCAGATGCTTCTGGACAGAATGTCCAAAAGTCCGAGGGAGCAGAAGCCGGAGAGAAGTCTAAAAGCGATTTTATGCAGCCGGACAGCACTTTTACGGAGGAAGCCGGAGAGGAGCAGGGTAGAAAAATTGCCAGCGATGACTACCGCCACAGGGACACCTATCATTCGTCACAGAAAAAGGGCAGGTATCAAAGGCGGGAGATAAAGAGCCGGGAGCGAGTAAAGCAATTTGATTTTGAACAGGATTTCCAGACAAAGGACACTACCTTTACCGAAGAGGCAGAACCGGAATTTCATGGAAGCAAAAAGTTAGACCGACTGCAAAAGAAAGCGGAGAAAGCCAGAAAAAAGACGGAAGCTGCAAGAAAGAAGATTCCAAAGAAAACGGAGTATTCTCTGGAGCGTGTTTTTGATGAAAAGACGGGCAGAACAAAGTATGTATTGACTTCTGTAAAAAAAGAGAAACCATTCAAACCGGACAGTCCGGTAAAAAGAGCGGCTGGCAGGGTGGGAATGGAATCTTCTAATTTTGCCCATAGTAAGGTTGCCGAAGTGGAGAAAGAAAATTCCGGTGTGGAGGCTGCCCACAAGACAGAGCAGAGCGGGGAAGATGTTTACCGCTTTTTCAAAGGGCATTACAAAGGGAAAACGGAAAGACGGAGAGCGAAAGCTGCAAAGCTGGAGAAAAAGCAGATGCAGAAAGAGGTCAATTTCCGTTATCAGAAGTTCTTGGAAGAAAATCCGGAAATGCAGGAAAAGACCATTCAGAAGCAGTTGCAGAAAAGACTGCAAAAGCAGCGTATCAAACGGGAATATGCAAAAGCAAGACGGGCGGGACAGACAGCGAAAGCCGCAAAGGAAACAGCGGCGAAGTCCGGGAATCTTTTTACAGCGGCAGCCAGAAAGATACAGGAGATTGCATCAAAAAATGTTTCGCTTCTGCTTGCCATAGGAGCCTTTTCGGTGCTTCTTGTGATGATTATGACAGCAGTATCTTCCTGTGGGGCGATGTTTGCCGGAGGAATCAGTACCACGCTGGCAGGAAGTTATATGAGCGTTCCGGCAGAAATAGATGCGGCAGATTTAGCTTTTTCTGAACTGGAAAAAGAATTGCAGGCAGAGATTGATGCCATAGAAACCACTTATCCGGATTATGATGAGTACCGTTATAATCTGGCATCTATCGGGCATGACCCATTTGCACTGATCAGCTATCTGTCGGCAGTCCATACGGAATTTACTGCAAGTGAGGTACAGGCAGAAATAGAATATCTGTTTGATGAAATGTATGAGTTGACACTAAATCCTACAGAGGAAACGAGGACAAGGACGGTAACAAAAACAGGCACTCATACGGTAACAGACCCGGTTACGGGGGAAACAACAGAAGAGGAATACGAGTATGAAGTGGAAGAGGAATATACCGTAACCATTCTGGAAGTGACCCTGACAGCAAAAGATTTAAACGTAGTAGTTGCCGGACGCATGAATGAGGAGCAGAGAGAAATCTATGCTTTTTATAACCAGACCCACGGGCTGACACAGCAGTTTTATAAGCCCCTTGATTTATATTGGTACAACTATGTGAGCAGTTATTATGGCTGGCGTATCAATCCGGTCACAGGGCAGGAACAGTTACATCGGGGCGTAGATATTGCAGTACCTACCGGAACAACCGTATATGCGGCGATGGACGGGACAGTAACTACCGCAACTTATGACAGCTATTACGGAAATTATGTAGTGATTGAAGATGAAAAAGGCTACTGCACAAAATATGCCCACATGGATACCTTAAATGTCCGGGCAGGACAGAGCGTGACGCATGGAAATGTGATCGGAACAACAGGGAATACGGGAAGCAGTACCGGAAGTCATTTACATATCGAATGTCTGTATCAGGGGGAATATTATAACCCTCTTTTTTATTTTGAAGCAGGCACGGATACGCTGTATGGCGAAACGCCGGGCAGCGGAAGCGGCGGAGGAAATGTGATACCGCCGGATTCCTATGACGATGCAACCGTGCAGGCACTTATGGAAGAAGCGGCGAGATATTTAGACTATCCCTATGTATGGGGAGGCTCCAGTCCGTCCACCAGCTTTGACTGTTCCGGTTTTGTCTGCTGGGTATTTACAAACAGCGGTGTCCATAACCTGCCACGAACCACAGCACAGGGCATTTATAACCAGTGTACGCCTGTGTCGGCGGCAGATGCAAAGGCGGGGGATATTATCTTTTTTACAGGTACATACAATTCGGGCGTACCAGTCAGCCATGTGGGGATTTACTGCGGAAACGGGGTCATGATTCATTGCGGAGATCCAATCAGTTACGCTTCAATCAATTCGTCCTATTGGCAGAGCCATTTTTATGCGTTTGGAAGATTATCAGGAAATTAAAATAACAGGAAGTGAGGAACGATGACGAAAGAGAGAATTGTAAAGGAGCTTTCCAAAGTCCGGGAACAGCTTGCGGGATTGCAGGCGAGGGAGAGGGATTTGGCGGAACAGCTTCAGATGGCAGAGGATGCGGAGAAGATGAAATTCATTGAAAAGAATAAAATCTCTCTGGATCGGCTGATTCTGTTAAACAAGGTCAGCGAAGAAGAAATTATGCGTCTGCTGAAAGAAAAAGAGCAGAAAGAAGCAGCACAATCAGAAGAAAGGGAGGCTTACAGCCATGAAGAACAGGAAGTTATCATCTAAGGCAGTTATATCACTGATATTGTCCGCTGTGCTATTTACCATGCCTGCGGTAGCGTTTTCTGTAAATGGGAACTACGCAATCAGCGCTTTTGCCGAAGAAACAAAAGAAACCGAAGAATCCAAACCGGAGGAAAGTACGGAGCAGACACCCGGCGAAAGTGAAACTGATGTCAGTACGGAGGAAAATACAGAAAACAGTACCGAGGGAAGCACGGAAGAAACTACGGAGGGCAGCACGGAGGGAAGCACCGAAGGCGGCACCGAAGAGAATACAGAAGGCAGTACCGATGAAAGCACCGGGGATGGCACTGTATCGGGAAATGATAAACCGGAGCCGGTATGTAATTGCGAAGATCAATGCGGTGCGTATGAGTATGACAAAAACTGTCCCGTCTGCGTCACAGATTATAAGCTCTGTACCTATAAAAAACCGAATGTGAGTATCAAAATCAGACAGCCGGAGGAGTGGCATAATGACATTGTTTCCGTTTCTTTCAGTGTAAAAGATACCGCAGATACGGGGAATTTTGAAATCGCAAAGATAGAGGCAAAGGTAGGGCAGAATGGAAGCTGGACAGATGTGACGGAGGAAAAGAAATTAAGGATTTCCGAGAACTGTACCGTGTATGTGCTTGTCACAGACCAGAAAGGCAATACCTATGAGAAGAACCGTGCCATAAAGTGCTTTGATACCGTAAAGCCGACCTTAAATGCGGCAGTCAGTGACGGGCTTTTAAGCATACAGGTACATGATACGGATTCCGGTGCAAAGGCGGTATATGTCAATGGATATGAGTTTACAGATCTGACGGGCGGTACGTTAAATATCCGCCTCCAGCAGTTTGACGCAGGGTATGAGTATTTTACCATTTCTGCAATGGACAATGCCGGAAATATGTCTGAGGTTTATAAAACGAAAAATCCGTACTATAAAGACCCTGCCGATACCAGTGATGGGAATCCGGCGGAGCAGCTCCCGGAGAGTGCGACCCCGACGAAACCGGGGAGTGCTACGGGAACCGTGACGGAGCATACCAAAACAGACAGTAACGGAAATACCACATCACAGACAAGTCCTGCCGAACAGAAAAAGCAGGCAATGAAAGAAGCTGCGGAGGCAGAAAGCGGGAAAACAGAAAGTACGGAAAAATCCGGTCAGGGCAAGGAGTTTTATACTATTCAGACCGCCACGGAGAAAGTTTTCTATCTGATTATTGACCGGGACGGAGAGGAAGAAATGGTATATTTTTTGACTGAGGTTACGGAAAATGACCTGTTAAATGCAACTTCCGATAACAGTGAAACCTTGCCGAAAAATTCCGCTGCGTTGGAATCTGCAATTCCGAATGGGGAGAGTGCATTGCCAAACAACAACGGAGAGCAGGCAGATACAGAGGGAAAGGAAACGGAAACAGAAAAAGGTACGGAAGGTGCAGAGAGTACGGGAAATACAGAGGAAACCGAACCGGAGCCGGAAGTGAAAGAAGCACCGAATCCGATGATTTCGTATGTGCTGATTGGTAGTCTTGCCTTAATCGTTATCGGAGCTGCTTATTATTTTAAGGTTGTCCGCAAGAAAAAAGAGGACTTTATCGAGGACGAAGATGAAGATGAGGAAGATAACGAGGAGTATGAAAACGAAGATGAGGAATCGGAGGAAGATACGGAAGAAGATTTCTTTGACGAACAGGAGGAATAAGGTATGCAGTTGGTGGTTACAGAGAAGCCCAGCGTAGCACAGGCAATTTCCCATGTGATCGGGGCGAAAGAGAGAAAAGACGGTTACATGGAGGGAAACGGATTTCTCGTTTCATGGTGTGTAGGACATCTGGTAGAGCTGGCACAGCCGGAGATGTATTCAGAAGCATGGAAAAAATGGAGCTATGAGAGCCTGCCCATGATACCGGAGCAGTGGCAGCATGAAGTGAAAAAGGAAACAGCAACGCAGTATAAAATCTTGAAAAATCTGATGCACGATACAAGAGTTGAAAGTGTGGTGTGTGCCACCGATGCCGGACGGGAGGGAGAACTTATCTTCCGTCTGGTATATGAACAGGCAGGCTGCCGGAAACCAATGAAACGCCTGTGGATTTCATCAATGGAGGAGAGTGCAATCCGTGACGGGTTTGAAAACTTAAAGCCGGGAAGCGATTATGACAGCCTGTACCAGTCTGCACTTTGCAGACAGCAGGCAGACTGGCTGGTGGGATTAAATGGTACGAGATTATTTACTGTACTGTATGGCGGAAAGGTATTAAAGGTGGGCAGAGTACAGACGCCCACCCTTGCCATGCTGGTAGACCGTGAAGTGAAGATTATGAATTTTGAAAAAGAGCAGTATTACATGGCTCATATTCTGATGGATGGGATAGATGCCATGACAGAACGGATTGACGATAAGGCAAGGGCAGAAAGTATTGCTGCAGCGTGTGAAAGTCAGAGTGGAGTGGTTCGTTCCGTTATAAAGGAAAATAAAAGCGTTGCACCACCAAAACTTTATGACCTTACCACGCTTCAGCGGGATGCCAACCGTATCTTTGGTTTTACTGCAAAGCAGACATTGGAGTACACCCAGAGCCTTTATGAGAAAAAGCTGGTCACTTATCCGAGAACGGACAGCCAGTATTTATCCGATGATATGGAAGAAACTGCAAAAGCGGTAATCGGGGCAGTTTATCAGGCGATTCTCTTTGAGGAACAGACCGGAGCAGAGCCGGATATAAAAAGAGTGTTGAACAGTAAAAAAGTGACCGACCACCATGCAATTATTCCCACCATAGAAATTACAAAGACAGACCTTTCCGCTGTGCCGGAGGGAGAAATGAAAATCTTATCCCTTGTCGCTAATCGTCTGTTATGTGCAACCGGGAAAAAGCAGTTGTATGAAACGGTAAAAGCAGAGTTTTCCTGCGGTGGTTACAGCTTTCATGTATCCGGAAAAACGGTTCTGCAGAACGGGTGGAAAGAATTTGAAGCAGCATTGAAACGTACCTACCGGGTAGAAAAAACAGATGAGGATAAGGAAGAGAAGAAACTGCCGGAGCTTTCTGAAGGCATGACGTTTCCAGTTATCCAGACAAAGGTAACAGAGCATTTCACGCAGCCTCCCAAACATTTTACCGAGGACAGCCTGCTTTCTGCGATGGAACGTGCCGGAGCAGAGGATATGGGCGATGAGGTGGAACGCAAAGGACTTGGCACACCTGCCACCAGAGCTGACATTATTGAAAAGCTGGTCAAAGACGGTTTTGTGAAACGGGAGAAAAAGCAGATGCTTCCCACCGAGGACGGGATGAAGCTCATTACTGTTCTGCCGGATATGGTAAAATCCCCGAAGCTTACAGCAGATTGGGAGAATACGCTGACTTTGGTTGAAAAAGGCGAATACACCATGCAGGAGTTCATGGATGGCATTGAAGATATGGTGCGGGAGCTGGTGCAAACCTACCACAGTATCAGTGACGATCAGAAGTCTTTGTTTGGAACGATGCAGGAAGTGCTTGGAAAATGCCCGAAATGCGGCAGCGATGTAGTAAAAGGAAAATTCGGTGCTTACTGCAAACAAAAATGCGGCATGAATGTGGGTAGGGCAATGGGAGCAACGTTTTCCGATACACAGATGAAAAGTCTGCTTGAAGGGAAAAAGACCCTTGTGAGAGGATTAAAAGGGAAAAAGGGAAGCTACGATGCGTACCTGATTCCGGAGGGAATTGAGGATTATTCTTATATCAAAGACGGAAAGGAAATCAAAGGTTCGCAGTACAAATTCAAGATGGAATTTCCACCGAGAAAAAGCAAGTGAAAAGGAGACAGAAAAATGAATACAGAAATGAAAAAGACCGTTGTTTACAGCACCGGAGATAAAATTTTAAACATTATGAAAGAGCAGGATATGGATATTCCAGAACTTTCTTTGCGGTGCGGTGTCAGGGAAGATGTATTGATGGATATTCTGGCAGGTATCCGGGAAGCAGATATAAGTACGCTCTGCAAAATTGCAGACGGACTGGAGATTTGTGTACGGGAGCTTTGCCCTGATGAAGAAAGCTATGTCGTTCCGGTGGAAAAAGATATCCTTGCAAAGCTCATTGTGATCAGCGAGCTGAAGGAGATGGAATTGGAGGAGCTGATTGGCACAATTCTGGAAAACGGTATCGAAGAACACGGTTTTTATGAATAAGGCGGCGGGGGTTATCCCCTCCGTCATTTTGGAGGAATGCTTATGGTAACAAAATATCAGATGATTTCCTATCTGGCGGAGGATACCGCAAAAGAGATAGCGAAAAACGGGCAGGAGTGGACAAGGTATCTGACTACCGCTGCAAGGCTTTATAAATATCCGTTCAATGAACAGATACTTATTTTTGCACAACGACCGGATGCAACAGCCTGTGCGTCCCTTGAACTATGGAATGAGAAGATGAATTGCTGGGTAAACCGTGGAGCAAAGGGAATTGCCCTGCTGGATACGGAAAATTCCTATACAAGATTGAAATATGTTTTCGATGTGTCCGACGTACATAAGGCAAGGCGGATAGGACGTGATCCGAATTTGTGGGAGTTGCGTGAGGAGCATAAAGAAACAGTCCTGGCACAGCTTGAAAAGACATACGGAGAAACGGATAAAAACAGCTCCTTTGAACAGCGGATAATGGAAATATCCAATCGGATTGCTTTGGATTATTATGAAGAACTTCTGCCGGAAATCGAATATGTGAAAGAGGGCAGCTTTTTAGAGGAACTGGACGAGTTAAATGTAGGTGTCAGGCTTCGTGATACGCTTTCTTCCAGTATTGCTTACACCATACTGTCACGATGCGGTGCAGATATGGAACTGTGGAAAGACGAGCAGGGATTTGAATATATCAGCGACTTTAATACGATGAAAACCCTGTCTGTTGTTGGTACAGCCACCACAGATATGTGCAAGCCGCTTTTAATGGAGATAGGCAGAACCATAGGAGCGTATGACCGCCAGATTGCCCGCAGGAAGGCACAGGAAAAAGCTAATGCAGGACGCACACAAACTTCTTTGGAAAATACGGAGAAAGTGCTTGCAAATGAAGCAGATACAGACTATAATGCTTTAAAGCGTGAAAGCGAAAAGGAGCTACAAAACAATCAGGAGATAGAAATACAGAGCAAAAAGGAGGATGCGGCACATGAAACTGACATACGAAAAGAACGGGGATTATCTGATTCCGAACCTGACAGCGAACGAGGAACCGGAGGGAACGCTGACGAAGTACGGTATGATGCGGAAGAACTTCTTACAGGAACACCGGAAAGGGATTTATCAGGGCATGATACTGGCGGGCGAGCTGAAAGCACACTGTCTGGAGATACAGGAGCAGGCAGAGCAGAGAATGGAAGCCCTGAGCGAACAGATGGCGAAAGCAGAGGGAGTGAACGAGGAACTGAAAGCAGCCGATCAGATGAAGTGGGTAGCGAAGATGAACAACATCAGACATTCAGCGGAGGAGATCGTGCTGACGGAACTGATTTACAGTTAGAAAATGACATACAGGAAGAAGAAATACCAGAACCGGATAGTGGAGAACATTCATTATCCGGTTCTTTTTTTCCGAAGCTGTCTGAAACAGAGCAGGGGGAGGACTTACAGCGTGGTATTTTATGCAGTGATGAGTTCCTGAAGCATAAAAGACCGGAAATAGCTGGGTATTTTCAGATAGAGCAGGATGCAAAGATTCAGGCGGATTATCTGAGAAATTCGTTCCGCATGGAAGAATACACCGAGTTCAATATCGGGGAAATGCGGGGCGGCTACCGTGCCGATGAGGACGGTATTACCTTATGGAAAGGCAATTATCTGACCCGTGAAGCGGAAAGCAGGCTGTCATGGGAGGAAGCACGTTTTCTTGTCAATTCCTATATGGAGGACGGAGTATATCTTCTTCCAGGAGAAACCGCAGAGCGGATTGAAACAGCGGGAATGTACCAGCAGCTTGACTTATTTTCCATGTTTACGGAGCAGGCTGGCAATCTTGCCATGAAACAGGCGGAAACAGTGACACCGATACGGTCAGAAACAAAGATACCGCCGGAGCAGATAGCGGATATTCTGCGGAGCGGCGGAGGCAGGGATAACAGCAGAAAGCGTATCTACACCAAATATCAGCAGGGAAAGACACCGGAGGAGATGGCTGCTTTCTTACAGAAAGAGTATGGAACAACCGGAAAGGGCTTTGAATTTGACGGAAAGCAGTTAGCGGTATGGTTCAATGAGGATGGGATGCGTGTCGGATATGGCACATCGACAGAGCGTCCGGTGCTTCAGATGAACTGGCAGGAGGTGGAAGCAAAAATCCGCTCACAGGTAGTAAACGGTACCTATATGGGAGCAAATGAAGCTTATCTGACTGACGAAGCAGAACGTGACCGGATTGCAGGGCATCTCTTTTTCTTTTTCCGGGATGGCATGGGAGAACTGCCGGAGGAGCTTGGGCTAAAAGCAGGAAATTATCCGGAGGCTCATGCAAGAATGATAGAATACCTTTCTACAAAAGAAGGAGTTGAGCTTGTGGCTTCCCACATGGATCAGGCACTTCATCAGCTTGAAACCGGAGAGAAAAAGCTACGTTTCCGTTCAGTTATGCCAAAAGAGGAGCTGCGGGAGGAACTTGACAATCTGCTGATAGAAAAACAAATCTTTCCAACCGCAGACCATGTGGAAATAAAGAGGGAGGATTTTATTACTCAGGACGAGATAGACCATAATCTTGGCAGGGGAAGTGGATATTCACATGGTTCTTTCCGCATCTATGATTATTTTCAGGAAAAGCATGACAGCAAAGAAGCAGCGGAATTTCTGAAAAAAGAATATGGCATTGGAGGCGGCTCTCATGCACTTGCCGGAGCAGACCATAGCTGGCAAGACCACAACTTTAAAGGGATTGAATTAAAAAAGGGAAATATCTGCGAACCTTATGCGAAAGTGCTGCTGTCTTGGAAAGTAGTCGAAAAGCGTATCCGAAAGCTGGTGGCGGAAGATAAGTATTTATCTCCGGCAGGGAAAGAAGCCTATGCCCGGTACAAAGAGGAAGAAGCACAGAAAGCGCTGGAAAAAGCACAGGCGGTAATAGAACGGAAAACGAAGGTTGCCTGTAAAGAAGCCATTGAACGGACGATTTCGGAAAAATTTGACGGGTATCGTCTGCCGAAAGATACACCGGATGAAGTAATCCGAAAATATGGTAGCGAGCGTGTCAGCTATGTACTTGCCAATACTGTCATGCACCTGACGCACGATGGCAGATTTTCTCCCGACAATAAGGCATGGGCAAAAGAAATAGAACCGTATGCCAAGTATGAGAACCGTGATTTGATTGTTTCTTCCCATCCGGCGGTCTTAAATGGATTTATCAATCAGACAAGACGGTATATGGAGCAGGAAAAGGAGATTGCGGCACAGCAGATTACCATTGACGGGCAGTTGTGTTTAAAGATTGATGAATGGAAGTCGGAAGAAAATAACTATGTGCTTGGAAATTCCATGCAGGACAATGCGTTCTTTTACGTACTCATAAACGAAAATGTCCATTTTGAATATGATTACAAACCGAGCAGGGAAGAAATTGAAAACGATTATTTGAATCTCATTGCAATGGAAGATATAGACCGACACGAAGCGGAGGTATTTTCACGCATTGAAGGAACGGAAGATGTAGCGGAAACAGAATCACGATTCTCAGTTGAGGAAACCAGCGATGCCTTTGAGCCGGGACAGGATTTTGCAGTATGGGATCATGGCAGGGAAGATTATTATATAAAAGAGGACGGTACAATTCCCACCTTTGAAACAAAAGAGGAAGCGGAACACTATCTGCAAAGCATGGAACCGGACACTTCTGGACACGATGTCCAAAAGTCAGTGGAAGAACCTGCCATAGAAAAGCCTGTGAAGCAGCCTGCACCAAAGATTGATAAATCCAATGCGGTCAATTTCCACATTACAGACGATGCGTTAGGAGCAGGCAGTGCGAAAGAGAAATTCCGACGAAATATAGAAGCAATCCGTACTTTGGAAAAGGTGGAGAGCGAGAACCGTATCGCCACACGGTCGGAACAGCAGATTTTATCACAGTATGTTGGCTGGGGCGGGCTTGCCGATGCCTTTGATGAAAGCAAATCTGCATGGGCGGGAGAATATCAGCAGTTAAAGGAATTGTTATCGTCGCAGGAGTACGCTTCTGCAAGGGAAAGCACCTTAAATGCCCACTATACCAGTCCTGCCATTATCCGCAGTATTTATGATACCTTAGACCGTATGGGATTTGAAAAGGGGAATGTATTAGAGCCTGCAATGGGTATCGGAAATTTCTTCGGAATGCTGCCGGAGAAGATGCAGGAAAGCCGACTTTATGGTGTGGAGCTGGATGGTATTACGGGCAGGATTGCAAGACAGCTCTATCCGAAAGCGGATATTAAAATATCCGGTTTTGAAAAAACAGACTATCCGAATGATTTTTTTGATGTAGCAGTCGGCAACGTGCCATTCGGACAGTATAAGGTAGCGGATAAACAATATGATAAAAATAATTTCCTGATTCATGATTATTTCTTTGCAAAGACATTAGATAAAGTCCGTCCCGGCGGTGTGGTTGCTTTTGTTACCAGTAAGGGAACAATGGATAAAAAAAGTCCGGAGGTCAGAAAGTATCTGGCTCAGCGAGCGGAGCTTATGGGGGCGGTCAGACTTCCGAATACAGCATTTAAGGAAAATGCAGGGACAGAAGTCACTTCGGATATTTTGTTTTTTAAGAAGCGTGACCGTGTGATGGACATAGAACCGGATTGGGTACATTTATCAGAAGATGCAAACGGTATCGCCATGAATACCTACTTTGCGGAACACCCGGAAATGATTGTTGGGAAGATGGAAATGGTCAGCGGTCCCTATGGCATGGAAAGCACCTGCCAACCGGATGCCACAAGACCGTTTGCAGAGCAGTTAATGGATGCGGTCAGCCGGATTGACGGGGAAATCGAAGCAGTGGAGACGGACGAGCTTGCGGATGAGCTGGCAGATGCCACCATTCCGGCAGACCCGGACGTAAAGAATTACAGCTACACACTGGTGGAAGATAAGGTATATTACCGTGAAAATTCCATTATGAAGCCTGTGGATATGTCAGAATCCATGCAGGAACGCATAAAAGGCATGGTAGGAATCCGAAACTGTACGCAAGAGCTTATCAATTTGCAGTTGGAAGAATATCCGGATACTGTGATTAAGGAAAAGCAGAAAGAATTGAATACCCTTTATGATACGTTCAGCAGAAAATACGGTTTAATCAATTCCCAGACCAACAAAAGAGCCTTTAATCAGGACAGCAGCTATTGTCTGTTATGTTCTCTGGAAAAGCTGGATGACGAGGGAAATTTCAAAGGCAAAGCGGATATGTTCACGAAACGTACCATTAAGAAAGCGGAAGTGGTTACAAGCGTGGATACAGCAACGGAAGCTCTGGCAGTATCTTTATCAGAAAAAGCAAAAGTTGACCTTTCTTATATGGCGGAGCTGACCGGAAAAGAGATTGATACAATCAAAGAAGAACTGACGGGCATTATCTTTCAGAATCCGGTCACAGACAGGTGGGAAGCAGCGGACGAGTATTTAAGCGGCAATGTCCGGGATAAGTTGCAAACAGCGAAGATTTACGCCGAAAACCACCCGGAATACAACATAAATGTGCAGGCACTTACAAAGGTGCAGCCCACAGAACTGGATGCCAGCGAGATTGAGGTGCGTATCGGTGCCACATGGGTTGAACCGAAATATATTGAAGATTTCATGCGTGATGTTTTTGAAACACCGCAGCATCTCTTCAACCGGAATACAATGGGGATTCAGTATTCCGATGTGACAGGACAGTGGAATGTAAAAGGAAAAAGTGCGGATTACGGAAACAGTCTTGTAAATATGACTTATGGTACAAACCGGAGAAATGCTTATCAGATTTTAGAGGATTCTCTGAATTTAAAGGACAGCCGGGTGTACGATACCGTGATAGAGGACGGAAAGGAAACGAGAGTCCTGAATAAAAAGGAAACCATGATTGCCAGTCAGAAACAGGAGGCAGTCCGGGAAGCCTTTAAGAACTGGGTATTTGAAGATCAGGAACGTAGACAGGACTTGGTGGCGAAATATAACAAGCTCTTTAATTCTACCAGACCAAGAGAATATGACGGTTCCCATTTGAAATTCCCTGGCATGACACCGGACATCGACCTTAGACCGCACCAGTTAAATGCGGTGGCACACCAGCTTTACGGGGACAATACCCTGCTTGCTCATTGTGTGGGAGCAGGAAAGACTTTTGAAATGATTGCTGCAGCAATGGAAAGCAAGCGGTTAGGGTTATGCCAAAAGAGCCTGTTCGTTGTTCCCAATCATTTGACGGAACAGTGGGCGAGTGACTTTTTGCGGTTATATCCCGGAGCAAATATTTTAGCGGCAACGAAGAAAGATTTTGAGCCAGCCAACCGGAAGAAATTCTGTTCCAGAATCGCCACCGGAGATTATGATGCTGTCATTATCGGGCATAGCCAGTTTGAAAAAATCCCGTTGTCGCAGGAAAGACAGATAGGCATTATCGAAAGACAGATTGATGAGATTGAGCTTGCCATAGAGCAGGCGAAAGCAGATAACGGGGAGCGTTACACCATTAAGCAGATGGAAAAGTCCAGAAAATCCCTTATGACAAGACTGGAAAAACTCAACGATACTTCCCGGAAAGATAATGTTGTAACCTTTGAGCAGTTAGGTGTGGACAGGCTGTTTGTAGATGAAAGTCACAATTATAAGAACCTTTTTCTATACACGAAAATGCGGAATGTGGCGGGCATTGCACAGACGGAAGCACAGAAGTCCTCCGATATGTTTGCTAAGTGCCAGTACCTTGATGAGCTGACTGGCGGAAAGGGCATTACGTTTGCTACGGGTACGCCGATCAGCAACAGTATGACGGAGCTTTACACCAATATGCGGTATCTTCAGTATGGTACGCTTCAGAAGATGGGATTAGGGCATTTTGACAGTTGGGCAGCTTCTTTTGGAGAAACACAGACCGCCATTGAGCTGGCACCGGAGGGAACAGGATACCGGGCAAAGACAAGATTTGCAAAATTCTTCAATCTGCCGGAGCTGATTGCACTTTTCAAGGAGAGTGCGGATATCCAGACACCGGATATGTTAAAGCTGCCTGTGCCGGAAGCAGAATATGAGAACGTGGTGCTGAAACCCAGCGAATATCAGAAAGAGATGGTAACATCGCTGGCAGATCGGGCGGAGGCAGTGCGTAACAGACTGGTAGAGCCGCATCAGGATAATATGCTCAAGATTACCAACGATGGAAGAAAACTGGCACTCGACCAGCGTCTGATCAACGATATGCTCCCCGATGAGGAACATTCCAAAGCAAAAACCTGTGTGGATAAGGCATTTGAGATTTGGGAAGATACCAAAGGGGAGAAATCAGCACAGCTTATTTTCTGTGATTTATCGACACCGAAAGGAGATGGTACATTTAATGTCTATGAGGATATAAGAAATAAACTGATGGAAAAAGGTGTTCCCGCAGAAGAAATCGCCTTTATACATCAGGCAAATACGGAGCTTAGGAAAGCGGAGCTGTTCAGTAAGGTAAGAAGCGGACAGGTTCGTTTTTTATTGGGTTCTACTGCAAAAATGGGAGCCGGGACAAACGTGCAGGACAGACTGATTGCTCTGCACCACCTCGATGTACCGTGGCGTCCGTCTGATATTGAACAGCAGGAGGGGCGTATTTTGCGGCAGGGCAACAGGAATCCAAAGGTTAAGATTTTCCGGTATGTGACAGAGGGAACATTTGACAGCTACTCATGGCAGCTTATCGAGAATAAGCAGAAATTTATCGGTCAGATTATGACAAGCAAATCTCCGGTGCGAAGTTGTGAGGATGTGGACGAAGCAGCACTTTCTTATGCAGAGGTTAAGGCTCTGGCAACGGGGAATCCCTATATAAAAGAAAAGATGGATTTGGATATTCAGGTCAGCAAGCTGAAACTGATGAAAGCCAACCACACCAGTCAGAAATACCGTCTGGAGGACAACATTGCAAAGCATTATCCACAGCAGATAACCATTCTGAAGGAGCGTATCAGTGGCTTGCAGGCAGATATTCAGACTGCAAAAACCAATCTCCCAGCAGATAAGGAGTTTTTCTCTATGAGGGTCGGGAATAAGGTCTATACGGATAAAAAAGAAGCCGGAACTGCACTTGTGGAGATGTGCAAAGAAATCAAGAGCGTTAATGCTCCGGCAGTCATTGGAGAGTATGCAGGCTTTAAAATGGCGGTGTCCTTTGATTCCTTTAACCATAAATTCGTTATGAACATCAAAGGACAGCTCAGTCATAATCTGGAGATTGGTGTTGACCCGCTGGGTAACATTTCCCGTATCAACCATGCGTTGGAAGCCATGACAAAGGAACTGGCAGAAGCATCCACAAAGCTGGAGAATGTGGAGCGTCAGCTTGAAACAGCGAAGGTAGAGGTTACAAAGCCATTTGCACAGGAAGCAGAGCTTTCAGAGAAGTTAGACCGCCTTTCTGCCTTAAATGCCCTGCTCAATATGGACGAAAAGGGAGATGACGGAATAGGTATGGAAGATGATAAATCGGAACTGGGTACTGAGCAGGTGGCAGATACCAGAAAACCGTATCCCATAGAAAATACCCGACATAATTATGCTGTGGAGAATGGAAATCCGCAGGGAATGAGGCTCACAGCAGCGATGGCGGATAAGCCGGCACAGAGGGTATCCTTGAAAGAAAAGCTTGAGACTATGAAAGTAAAGGCTGCGGGGAATAATATAGAAAATTCCGTGCAAAGAGATAAGGGGAAGGAGGAGTATTTGTAATTATTATATTTCTTTTTATGCAAATATGAAATATAATATTAGTTCAAGGGAAATATAGTGATAGAGCGATTTGGAAAAAGCTAAAGAGAAATGGAGACAACGTAATACATAAAAATGGAAATTGAATTTGTCAGACACTGTCTGACAAATTCGGAAAGGATATATTATGAATGATTTAGAGCAGACAAATATGCTTCAGCCATTGGTGGATGAGATTGAAACAGCAGTTTCAAATGCCAAAAAAGAGATAGCTGAAAAAGTAAACAGTGTAATTACAGAGACGTATTGGAAAATCGGAAAATATATTGTTGAGTTTGAGCAGGATGGAAATGTTAAAGCAGCATACGGTTCAAAATTATTAACAACACTCTCGCATCAATTAACTTTGCGATTGGGACGAGGATACAGCCGCCCAAACCTCAACAATATGCGGAAGTTTTATCTTTGTTATGAGAATTGTCAGACGGTGTCTGACAAATTGACATGGTCGCATATTTGTGAGCTGATAAAGATTGATGATGAATTAGAAAGAAGTTTTTACGAAAAAGAATGTTATAAGGAAAAGTGGGATGTAAGAACACTCAGGCGACAGATGGATTCCGCTTTGTTTCTTAGATTAGCTACAAGCAGAGATAAAGAAGGAATTCTGGCACTTGCCAGAGAGGGAATTACTTATGACAAGCCAGAGGATGTTATCAAGGATACTTACACATTAGAATTTTTGGGACTTCCGGAGAAAGAGCGTTATAGTGAGGAAGACTTGGAGCAGAAAATAATAGATAATCTCCAAAAATTCTTGTTGGAATTAGGAAAAGGATTTACCTTTGTGGGCAGGCAGTATCCCTTAACTGTAAACAATATTCATTACCATGTGGACTTGGTATTTTACCACAGAATTTTGAAATGCTTTGTGCTGATTGATTTAAAGAAAAATTCCGTCCAGCATATAGACATCGGTCAGATGAATATGTATATGGGGTATTTCGCAAAAGAAGAAAATATGGCAGATGATAACCCACCGATTGGCATTATCCTGAGTCATAACAAAGATGAACTGCTTGTAGAATATGCAACTTACGGTATGGACAGCAATTTATTTGTTTCAAAATATGAATTGTATCTGCCAAATCGCAATGAACTCCAAAAATTAGTGAACAATATTTTAGAGAAGGATACAGAAAAGAAAGAAGAGTAATAAAAAAGCAATCTAAAAAAGATGCAAATTGAATAGGCATATCGAAAAAGACAATCAGAGATGGTTGTCTTTTTTGCGTGGAAAAAAGAAAGGACAATCGAATTATGGAAGATAAAAATACCGTTTACATGAGTGAAAAGCAAAAAGTCAAAGAGATTACGGATAAGCTGGAAGCTGGTTTGAAAGAGCTTTTTGAGAGTGAAAAATATAAAAGCTATCTCAGTACCATGTCAAAATTTCATAATTACAGTTTTAATAATACGCTGCTGATTGCCATGCAGAAGCCGGAAGCTACGCTGGTGGCAGGTTATCAGGCGTGGCAGAAGAACTTTGAGCGGCACGTCAATAAAGGAGAAAAGGCAATCCGTATTCTTGCACCAGCTCCTTATAAAATCAAAGAGGAACGTGATAAGTTAGACCCTGTAACGGGAGAAATGATGTTTGATGAAAACGGTATGCCGCAGAAAGAGGAAACAGAGGTTACCATTCCTGCCTTTCGTGCGGTATCTGTTTTTGATGTATCGCAGACGGATGGCAAGCCTATTCCGGAACTGGAAGTGAATGAGCTGTTATCTACGGTGGAGGGATATGAGGATTTTGTCCAGGCGCTTATGAATATTTCTCCTGTTCCGATTGCATTTGAAGATATTCCCGGCGATTCCAAAGGGTATTTCAGTACAGCAGAAAAACGGATTGCTGTTCAGGAAAATATGAGCGAAAGCCAGACTTTGAAAACAATGGTGCATGAGGTGGCTCATTCCAGGCTGCATGATAAAGAAGTTAATCAGAGCATGGATATTCCGGTAAAGGACAGGAATACAAAGGAAGTGGAAGCGGAGAGTGTGGCTTTTACAGTGTGCCAGCATTTCGGTATAGATACATCCGATTATTCCTTTGGATATATCGCAGGCTGGAGCAGCGGCAGGAATATGAAAGAGCTGAAATCTTCCCTTGATACAATCCGAAAGACAGCTTCAGAACTGATTACAGGCATTGAGGGGGCAATGCAGGAGCTTCAGCTTAACCGGGAGATGGAGCAGGAACATGGAAAGGAAAGCATTCTGCTGGTACATAACGAGGATTTTTCAGAATACAATCTTGTCAGTGTCCGTGGAATGGACAGTGCAGAACTTATATCCGCTCTTTCTACCATGAATGAAGAGGATAAATCGAATATATCATCTTATCTTGAAAGCAAAGGAGCATGGACTACCGAACTTGCTGACGAGCAGACGGAAGAAGCGGAGGAATATCATATTGATGTCCGCTATAACATGGATACAGACGAGCTTATTGATGTAAAGGAAAGAATGGAACACCCCATTGATACCAATTTATCTGTCATGGGGCAGGCAGAACAACTTATCAATCAGTTGGAAGCAGAAAAAAATATTTTCACGTCTGAGGAGCGAAATCTGATTGTAAATTATGCCTATAAACTTGATGATATGAATAAAACAAGGGAACTTGCAGAGAAACTGGCATATAGGGAGCAGTATGCCCAACAGGATGTGGCATTGACCATAATTGATGCAAAGGCGGAGATTGATGCCCTGCCTGATCCGATGATTGGTTTGTCGGAAATGAGGGAATATGGCTATCAATGGAATGAAATGCTGCCATTAACACAAGAGAAAGCATTGGAATTATTTGAACATGATTTGCCTGTATATTTGCTTCATACTGACGGTGCGGAATCATTGGCAGAAAGCAGGGAGCGTATAGAAGAGCATGAAGGTATCTTTGGGGTTGAAAAGGAAACATGGAATAAAGCATTGAAACAGCAGACTAAGATTACACTTATCTTAATGGACGAACAGGAGCGAGAATATACATACCCGTATCCAGTTGTGGCTGTCGATATAGAAGAAATGGGTGGGGATAGAACTGCGGTATTCAAGACCTCAGAGCCTATTTCAGATACTGATGTGGCAGAAATTCATAATGCTTTTTATGGAACTGATTTGGAATTTGAAATAGAAAAAGAATTAGGTATCACATGGGTGGAATCTATTAACTATGAGGACGGATCTGTTATTACACCTGAAATGGCAAGAAAAGAGCAGCTCCTATATGCTAGTACTGATAAATATGGAATTTATCAATTAAAGCCTAATCCGGAATTAGATTCCTTACGTTTTGAGGGGACGGAATCCTTAAAGCGTATGGGCATTACAAAAGATAATTTTGATGCAATTAAACCAGAGAATTATACACTTTTATATGTGGGCGAATTATCTGAACTGCAAAAAGAGACGCAGGGGGCAACTTTAGAGGCAATCTTTGAAAAATTCAACCTTGACCACCCAGAAGATTTCAGAGGACATTCGCTATCTGTCAGCGATATAGTGGTGCTTCATCAGAACGGACAGAATACGGCTCATTTTGTGGATTCTTTTGGATATACGGAAATACCGGATTTTTTACGGGAGCAGACACCGGAAAAGGAAGAAATGCAGGACACTTCTGGACACAATGTCCAAAAGACAGAACCGGAAATAGATGGAGATGAAATCATTGATCTTGGCGATGAAACAGAACAGGTGCTTGCGGAAATGAAAAAAACTTTGGAAAGTGAACAGGAAACAGAACTGGCATTTTCTATTGCAGACCGTTTTATCAGCATTCAGGAAGTGGATGGCGGTTATGATTATTCCATTATGGGAGCTGATTATAAGGAGATTGACGGAGGAATTTATGATAATCCTGATGTGACGATAAGGGAAGCCTTGCATGATATTTTAGAGGATTTGAAGTCACAGCCGGATTACAATGGTGCAAAAGGAAATATCCAAAGAGAAGATGAACTGATACCGATGGATTATGATGGACTGATGGAAAAAGCAGAGGAAGCAAATCGTATTATTCCGGAGAGTACACCAAGCAGTGTGGTGGCAGATTTTAAGGCAAAGACCGGGGAATTATTCCACGATATTAGTGAAATGAATCCGGAAGAAATCGAGGAAACTGTGAAATGCCATGTGCAGGCGAAGATTGAAGAGTATGATATTAATGCAACAATCGTGGATGTTGCTGTAACAGGAAGCAGATGCAGGGGATTAGAGCATGAAGGTTCTGACCTTGATGTGGTGGTGGAACTTTCCACAGCGGAACGGGAGGACGATTTATTTAATGCCTTTAATGAGGATGGACTTCATATCGGAGAAGTAAAAGTTGACATCAATCCAATTACAGCCCAACGAACAGGTACGCTGGAATCCTATCTGCCACAGATGGAAGAATATTTGGAGGGCGTCAGACAGGTAAGAGAGCAGGAAAAGGAGAGCGCAGAAGTAACTTTAACTGTTTCGGAATGTGGAGAATTTCATAATCTTGGTGAGTGTTATGAGAATATTCCTACGGTGGATGAAGCTATAGCAATCTGGAAGCAGATACCTTCAGAGCGGATGAATGGTATTCCGGCAATCGGAATCAATATCCTAGGGAGAGGGGCGGAACCCTTCGAGGATTACGAGATTGATGTTTTATCTGGAAAGAGGATTGACCTTGGGGTTTTGGACTATGTTCCTGATATTAAAAACAATCCGCAGGCAATGGAAGTCATTACGGAACTGGTGGCTAAATTGCCCGATATGGAGATAGATGGCGTGATGAGTGAAGAAATGGAAGCAAGAGTGTGGGAACTGCGTATGCCGGACTTGCCACAAGAGGAACAGCTTGCAGTAGAACTTGACCGACTTTCCTACGATTATGATACTGTACTGTATCACGATAGTACAAGAAATATGACCGAGAATGTATCAGAGCTTGCAGAATCCATAAAACAGGGCGATACCGGACATTTAACAACGTGGCTTGCAGACATTATTTCGGAGGGAGCTGTACCAGAGGAAATAAAACGAGCAACGGAGCTTCTGGAAAAACTGACAGAGTATAAGCCGCTTGCCAAGATTGAGGAGGCAGAAGAACAGAATTATAATATGATTGATAATGTGCTGAATAATGGTGTTGGGGAGAAAGCCCAAAGGGAAGAAAATAAGAGAATGGAGGAGAAGCCTACGGTAAGGCTTTCCTTAAAATCCCGTCTTGCGGAGAAAAAATCACAGGTAGAAGGGCAATCGAAAGAACATGATGTTCAAGAAAATGAAAAGAAAAGTCAGAGGGAGATGTAAGTGATGAATAAGAGATTTACCGTAGAAGAGAGTAATTTAATCAGTATTTTTATGGAAGAAGGTATAGATTCAGATGTGGGAGGCAGAAAAAATGTCATAAATGGTATCAATAAGACACTGAAACATCTGGAGGATGATGAGATGGTTGAATTGTCATTATGTGTCCTTGCAAAATTAAAGGAATTGACGGATCATGAATTTATGAAGATGGAGTTTGTAGCGGCAGAGTAACATCAAACGTAAGGCAGAACATGGCTTTTGGTGGCTGTGTTCTGTCTTTTTGAATAAGAACTTGACTGATAAATATTACGGGTGTAATATTTATAACGAAAGGGAGTAAATTTTTTTGCTTCAAAATCTTACACTTGTAATATATAAGCGTAGTACATTGATACGAATAAGAAATGGAGGTAACGATGAAGGCAAAACATAGAACCAAAAGAATACAAAGATATAGAAAAATGTTGGGCATTATAGTGTTAATGTTAACAATTACTTTGATTGGAGTAGTTGTGAGTGCAACAGTATTATATAAAAGAAAAAATGCGTGTAAAACACCAGATACTATCTTAGTAGAGTATATGATGCATATTCCAAAACAAGAATACGAAGAAATGTATGCAATGATTGATTTGGAGTCATCTGGATATATCAGTAAGGAAGATTTTCTGAAGAGAAATTCCACTATTTATGAGGGAATTGAAATGCAAAACATGTCGATAAAAAATGTCGAGTATGTGGAGGAAGATAAAAAAGTAACATATTTGACTTCGTTTGATACAGTGGCAGGAACTATCAGCTTTGAGAATGAGGCATTTTTTATAAATGGAGAAGAAGGATATAAATTGGTTTGGGATGATTCCATGATTTTTCCTAATCTGACTTCTGCAGATAAAGTAAGAGTTTCTACTACACAGGCAGAGCGAGGAGAAATTCTGGATAGGAACGGACGTGTCCTTGCAGGAAAAGGTACAGCATCTTCAGTTGGAATTGTTCCGGGCAAGTTGGAAAACAGAGAGGAAGCAATCGCACAGATTGCAGGACTATTGGAAATCACAACGGAAGCGATAGAAAAGAACCTGTCTGCAAAGTGGGTAAAGGATGATTCTTTTGTACCTATTAAAACGATTCCAAGAGTGGAAGAAATTGAGTTAATGTCTATCAGTCCAGAGGAAGAAGTTTTAAAGGAGAAAGAAAGGCATGATAAGTTGCTGGAGATTCCCGGAGTGATGATATCTGATGTTGAAGTGCGTGAATACCCATTAGGGGAAGCCGCTGCGCATTTGGTCGGGTATGTTCAAAGCGTTACTGCGGAAGATTTAGAGGAACATGCAGGAGAAGGTTATACAGCCAATAGTGTAATCGGCAGAAGCGGAATGGAGGGCTTGTTCGAGAAAGAACTGAAAGGCCAGAACGGTTGCAGGATTTACATTGTAAATTCGGAAGATAAAGAGAAGGAGGAACTGGCTTGTATCCTGGTACAGCATGGGCAGGACATCCGGCTTACGATAGATACTGATTTGCAGGTTTCCTTGTACGAACAGTTTAAGGAAGATAAAAGCTGCTCGGTAGCCATAAATCATTATACCGGAGAGGTATTGGCTTTGGTCAGCACACCGGCTTATGACAATAACGATTTTATTATGGGATTATCGAGTGAGCAGTGGACTGTACTTAACGAGGACGAGAATAAGCCAATGTATAATCGGTTCCGGCAAGTGTGGTGTCCGGGATCTACCTTCAAACCAATTATAGCTGCGATTGGTTTACAATCAGGAGCAATCGATCCAATGGAAGATTACGGGAACGTAGGATTAAGTTGGCAAAAAGATGCATCGTGGGGTTCATATCATGTAACAACGCTTCATGCGTATGAACCAGTCATTTTAGAGAATGCCTTGATTTATTCTGATAATATTTATTTCGCAAAAGCAGCATTAAAGATTGGATCGGATGAGTTGGAGAATTCTTTGATACGGCTTGGTTTCAATGAGGAACTACCATTTGAGATTAAGATGGCAGAATCTCAGTATTCCAATACAGAAGGCATTGAAACTGAAATACAGTTAGCTGACAGCGGTTACGGACAAGGACAGATTTTAGTGAACCCGTTGCATATGGCATGTATTTATTCTGCTTTCTGTAATGAGGGAAATGTAATAAAGCCTTATTTGGTATATCAGAATGAAGCGGAAGTTGAGTATTGGATTCCGGGTGCCTTTTCTAACGAGACAGCAAGTCGTGTATTGGAAGGAACAAAGAAGGTTGTGAATGATTCTAATGGAACTGGATATGCAGCCCATCGAGATGACATTCTTTTAGCAGGAAAAACAGGTACGGCAGAAATAAAGGCATCGAAGGATGATACTTCGGGTACAGAATTAGGATGGTTTGCAATTTTTACAGCAGAAGATACGGAATGTCCTATATTGATTATCAGTATGGTAGAAGATGTGAAAGGAAGAGGAGGAAGCGGATATGTTGTTAAGAAAGACAGTCTGCTTCTGGAAGAGTGGTTTAGCAGTCATTAGTTTTGTACTGATGTTTAGTATTTCGGGGTGTAGCGATACACCACCGGAAGAAGATACAGTTTCGGAAACAGTAATTGATGTTCAGGACGTTTCAGAAGAAGAACAGGAGAATGAAGAAGAAATTATAAACATCTGCATAGATCTTTATGACAAGGCAGCAGAGGAAAATAAGTTAGATGATTTGGAAATAATTCGGAGTATTGTAAATCGTCTTGGAGAAAACGAGTATCCTGCTGTTGACAGCAGAAATCAAGTGAATATGACGGAAGCGGAGCAGGTACTGGAATTTTGTGAAAAGGTGGATGCACAGGAAGAAGCAGATATAACGATTCTTGAAGTCGGCTATTTGGGCGGATTTGTAAAATACGATTTGCACACAAAAGACGGAAATGTAGATGTGGTCAGAAGCTATTATGGATACGAAAATGGAGAAATACAGAAAGAAGTTACTGGGAGGTATCAAGCAGAGTATTGGAATTATACAGAAGAAGGTTACCTGATGTTTTCTGGTGTCTGGTTTTCAGAAGAATTATACGTTCTTACATTGAGTGGAGCAGAGGAGCATACCGCATTACGAGTACAGCCATTGGATGAAACATATAGGGAACTGAGTCGGAAATATCTTCTTCCAATCAGCTTTGAACAGAATAATATGTTTATTGTGGATTGGAGTGAAGAAGATTTTGGGGATTTGAATTTCTATGATATGTATGACATTCTTTATCCAAAAGTGAATGGTCAGTATGTTCCTTATGTTGCAGATGACAATTTGTCAGTCAGTGCAGTTTATCGGATTCCAAAAGAGGAATTTGAAAGCGTTATTATGAAATATTTCAATATTGATAGTGAAACGCTGCAATCCAAAACTGTCTATGATTCGGAGGATTCGACCTATGAATACAAACCGAGAGGCTTCGAAGAAGTAGAGTATCCGGAATACCCATATTCAGAAGTAATCGGGTATACGGAGAACAGTGATGGAACAATTACACTTACTGCTAATGTGGTATTTCCATATTCGGGAAATTCCAAAGTATATGCCCACGAGGTTGTGGTTCGTCCTTTGGAGGATGGCGGGGTACAATATGTATCCAATCGAATTATACCCTCCGAGGATAATTCTGAGGAAACATGGCATACGCCACGGTTGACGTTAGAAGAATGGGAAGAATTATACGGAGGCGAATAATGGAAGATGTGAAATGGCTGCTTAGAAGATGTGGTCTTCCGATTTTGCTGCTGTTGATTTTCGTAATAGCCGGAGTGGTCTGTTGGGGAGAACTGCATACAGAAAAGCAAAAGGTGGCAGAAGAAGTATGGGAGCCACCTGTAGAAATCGAAAATAGCGAAGCAGAAACAGAAGAAGCCGAGAATGCGGAAACTTCCACAGAGTCAGCATATTGGTTTATTCCGCAAGCCAGTGATGATCTCCTTACAGAAGAGGAGAAGGAGCAACTGCAGAGTACGGTTTTGTCAGCAGCAGAATCGGTCAGAGAAATCTATAAGGATATTGTAATTGCAGATGCACCAAGCTACTCTTCCGGTATTGGCGAATTTACCAAAGAGCAGAGGAAAGCTGTGGTGGAGCAATTGGGCAGAACCGGTCTGGTAAGTGTTGAAGAAGATACTGCTATGCAAAATCATGAAGCAATCGAAGCATTTTATGCAGATTACCTGGATGGACAAGACTCGATGGTTACGGTATTTGAAGTACAGAGAGATGGGCTGATTGGAGCAGTTACCTTTATCTATCGGAAAGGTGAGTTGCAGACCTATTACATAGGAATTCGGTGGAGAGAAGGTGGTATGCCAGAAATACAGGGAACTTCGGTAAGTAATGTGGCTGAGATTAAACTGACCGAAAAAGGATATTTTATCTACGCATATGAATATGTGATTGCACATGCAAGTTTGAGACAGTATTGGAGAATAGAACCGCTACCAGAAGACTGCCGGGAATTAACGCAAGAATACATATCAGGACTAAGTTATGTGAATTACAATCTGCTCGTTACCGATTGGGATAGCAGCAATGTGGAGGACATTCTGATGCCTTGTATGTATGAAGATGTTTATAGGATTTCTACGGGGGAAAATCTGAAAACTGAGGGTTGGAAGATTCCGGCAGAGGAATATGAAAGGATAATGACTACTTATTTTCCGGTATCGGTAGAACAGTTGAGAGAGCATTGTGGATATGATGAGGGCAGCAATAGCTATGAATATGAGATGATTTATGCCAGTCCATACCCACCTTTCGGAGAAGTAGTTGACTATACCCAAAATGCGGATGGAACGATTACACTTATCGTGGATGGAGTATGGCCGGATTATAATTCTGATCTCGCTTTTCGGAATACGGTTGTGGTCCAGCCATTTGAAGACGGAACTTTCAGGTATCTTTCCAATTCTATAGAACAAATAGAGTTGGAACTGCCGCCAATAGCAAAAGCACATTAAATTTGCTTTGAAAGAAAGGATGATATTATGGCATTAAAGAAAAAAAGCATTTTGCTGATTATGGCATTTCTGATTGGATGCTTCGTATGTGCCTGTGGAAAAGAAGATAGTATTGTGGATGAATCTCTTGTGGAAGATACGGAAGATGTATCTTCCACGGAGGAGATAAAAAGTGCCGAGGAAGAGGCTGCAGAACAATGGGAAAAGGGCTACGACCTTCCGTTAGATGAACAGGAAAGGGAAGAAGCTGAGACTGACTGTAAAAAGCAGATGGAACTTTATCTTGACATTTATGAAACTGCAGATAAAGGGATAGCATCTAATGTTGCTTTGGATGATCAAACAGTTTTGAAAATGCAGAGGAAGCTAAAGGATGCAGGATGTCCGGTTACAACAATGGTAACATATTCTAACATGGAGAATTATGAAAGTGTTGACAGTTTTCTGAAAGAATGTATGGAAGGGAAAAGTGGTTCTGCAGTAATTTATGAAGTCCACAACGATGGTGGATTGGGCAGAATGAAATTCATTTTTGATGGAACAGATATGTATGTTGTAAGTGCAAAAGGAATCTGGAATGCTGATAATAAGCCGGGGATTTCATACATTTCCTATACAAGACTAAAAGAGTGGAAATATACAGATAAGGGATGGTTCTGCTACGAGTTGTGTGTGCCGGAGCCACCGGAGGTCAGTGAAATTGTGGATGGAAGCAGCGTGATTAGAATAAAACCTATGACAGAGGAACAGCGAGAGATGTCTGAGCGCCTCGTCTTGGGACTTGGATATCAGGGACAGAACCTTTTGTGTTCCAACTGGAATACGGAAAATATGAGTGAATTGGATTATAACGGAATGTTTGAATATCTGTATGGAATGAAATATGGAGAAAAGTTCAATTCCGAAGATTATCCAAATGGTATTCCAAAAGAAGAATTCGAAAGTCTGATTATGGAATATCTTCCGATAACAGCGGAGCAGATACGAGAGTACGCAGTATTTGACGAGGAAAACCACACATATGATTGGGCTCGATTAGGATGTGGAAATTATGCACCTACTTTCTTTGGAACTTCTTTGCCAGAGGTCACGGATATCAAAGAAAATGATGATGAGACAGTCACGTTAACGGTGGAGGCGGTTTGTGATATGGTTATTTGCGATGATGCAGTCATAACCCATGAACTTACGGTAAGGTTTGCAGAGGATGGCAGTTTTCAGTATTTGGGGAATAAAATCCTAAATGACGGAATTATGCAGATACCCGATTATCAATACCGAATTAAAGAATGATTTGATAATAGTTGTGTTTTGTGGTAATCTTACAGATGTAAGAAAAGGAAGGAGGACACATGAAGAAATTAAAACTAGTTGGAATATTGGCAGCAGTTGTATTAATAGGCGGTGTGATTTCAATTCCGCTTATAAATAACCACACTGCTTATAAAGTGGAAAAGAAATTATGTGAAACACCACTGCCAGAGAAAACGGAATTGATAGAGTCAATATCACGGGCAGGGAAGCTGACAGGTAACGGAAATGGAATGCAGTATTTCGGAGCAATTCTAATTCGAAGTGACTTGTCTTTGGAAGAATTGGATGCTTACTATTCAAGGTACAGAAGTAATGAGTGGGAATGTTTGGTGAAAATTCAGGAAGGGCAGTCCATTGAGGGGATTGATCACGGGACACTACAATTTGCGGAAGAAATAAAGGACAGGGGTTATTACATTGTATATTCTTGGGGAAGTGAAAATTCTCTATTGGATGAATTGGATATACGTGGACACTAAAAACGAGATGGAGACAAATTATGAAGAAAATTTCTAATATATGTGGTTTTATTGGAATTGCTATATATGCGGTGCTGATGATTCGCATTTCAAATCTATGTCAATACGGTGGGACGAAAGTGGACTTGATTCCAATATTGATTTTGGGTGTTGTTCTTATAGCAACAATCATTTTTGGAATTGTTAGCAGTAGAAAAGAAGAAAAAATTGAAAAAGGTAAACTGTTCTGGGGAAAATGTATTGTAGTTGTTGCCCTGACCATTTTGTTTGGAGGCAGGATTATTTATTCGGCAATCCCTTATAATGGTGCATTGTCATGGAAGATTGACGAATGGCGTAACCAAAAGAAAATTGAACTTACTCATACCAACTTCTTTGAGACAGGTGTAGAAGGAATCTTGGAAGACATTGAGACAGAGTTGGATTTACCGGATGAACTTTATGTTCAAAATAAGTTCCAGCTTTCCTTTGACAAAGATGGTGAAATTCAGAGTATTTATACTTATATGTATGGAAGATATGAAAATGGAGACGAAAATACATTCCTTATTGACTATGATGTGGATGCAGATTCAAAAATGACTGTGTGTATTAATGGAGTTGCGAGCAAATCTTACGATGATGACATGAGATTACAGCCGATGCTTGAAATTTTGAAAAACGCTGATTACAAAACAAGAGTAAATAACTGGGCTGTGGAAGGATATGCAGACGATTATGAAATTCTCTATTATGGCAAGCGGGAATTTAACACAATGGAAGGATTTGTATATCTTCAAGGTGATGTGGATGGTGACGGAGTGGACAACACAGACAATGCCATTTATTCGGAACTGAATGGTGGAGCTGTTTATGGATATGAAGTCTCGCTTCATATTCCAAGTGAATCTGAGGTGACTCCGGTACGTTATTTTATGGAACCGGAAGTGATTCCGTTAGAAACTATCATCGACAGGGAGGAAGAGCAGACTATTGATGATGCTAAAGAAACAGAATCCTGGTATGTAGATAATTCCAACGGTTCTGTATATTACTGGTTGTCTGAGAATAAAGAAATTGGATGGAGATTAGTAGTTACTGATGCGGCAGCAGGAAGCCGTTATTATGAATTGGAAAAGTCATCAGATGGTGGTGAAACATGGAATGTGATAAATGCCAATCCGTTTAACAACAAGATTGGCGTGGCACTGGGAATAGAATTTTACGATGAAAATCTTGGTGTGATTGGTATGACAGGCGCTTCACAGGATGCCTCAACTTTATATGTGACATCAGATGGCGGAGTTACTTTTACACAGATGGAATTTCCAATGGAAGAGGTTACGGAACTGCCGGATATTGCTGATGAACTAGGATACACAATCGCAGATTATGATTACGCAGAGATGCCACAAGTATCCGATGGACAATGGACTGTAATCATCAAGGCAGAATACAGCAGTTACGGAGGCTTGAGATTTACATCTAACGACAATGGAAAGACATGGATGTATGAGGGATTAAGTACAGGCGAAGGTGATTTACAATAAGAAATAAAAGATACGAATAGTGTTAAAACACAAAAAATCGGGTAAAAGATTGTACGACTGACTATGACCTTTACCCGATTTTATTATGTTTTATTTCCAGATATTCATGTCTGACAAGATAGACATGGTTATTTCAGTTGCGTTGCCTCCGGTAGCATCGCTGTCTGCACTAATGTTGGTGGCAAAAAAGTATGTATTATCTGCAGTTTCGATATAACCGATGAACCATCCGTTTACATCCTGTCCATTAACACGGCCAGTTCCGGTTTTTCCGTAGAATGTTCCGGCATCGGAAGCTGAAAGGCAGATGGCATCTTTTACTGCATTGATATTTTCAGGGGCGAAGCCGAAACTGTTATTCTGCAGCTTGGTTAAAAGTTCGACCTGTTCTATTGGAGAGATTTCCAAGGAGGATTCCATCCAATAAGAGGAGAAATCGCCACTCATGTTTTCGTTACCATATCCGATTTCTTGAACATAGCTGTAAACGTCAGAGGTTCCAAGCTGTTCGTCTACTGCTTGAAAATACCAATTCACAGAGGAGTTCATTGCAGACTGTAAGGTCTGATCTGCGTTCCATGCTTCAAATGGATAGGTTTCTCCATTCCATGCAATGAACGAATTTTCTGGTGTAATGACGCCTTCTTCCAATCCGAACAAAGCATCGTATATCTTGTAGGTGGAGTTTGGAGCAACCCGTAAGGTGGCATGCTCCATGTCATGTATACTCCATGCATCGTTTTCCAAATCGTATAAAACAAAGCTGCCTTCGTATTCTCTGAAGTATGTGGAGAGGTCTACATAGGAAATATTCTCAGAAGAGGAATCCCATTGGTAGTGGCTTCCATCTGCTGCGTATGTAGAAATAAAAGGTGCGAATCCAAGGAGAAGGACAGCAGTCAACATGAATGCAGTCATACCTTTTACTCTTTTTATAAATGTCGGCTTCTCATAAGATGCAATGTTGATAATTCTCCGTTTCATCTGCTTCATGTTTCCACCAAGACCGGCGGCAAACGGAAATGGAGTAAGTGAAATCTTTTCCGCAAAATTGATCAGTGTATTACCATAATCTGCATAATCATCCTCCTCAAGCATCTTTAAAACAGAGGTGTCACAGGCAACCTCTCTGTCATTACGCATTTCTTTCAGAGCATACCAGACAAGAGGATTGAACCAATATATTACTCCGGCAAAGTTCATTAGATAGTTGGCAATAGCATCTTTGTGCTTATAGTGCTGTAGCTCGTGTAACAGCATGTATCGCATGTCCGATTCGTTATAATCTGAGATGAGATGAATCGGCAGATAAATACAAGGTTTCAAAAGCCCCACAATAATCGGAGATTTCAAAAATGCAGTACTGTAAACATGGATATTTCTGTTAATTCCCATTTCTTTCATACATCGATGATATAGTTTTCGGACTTCCGGGTTCTGAAGGGGAAGTGCAGATTTTTTCAAGTTCTGTAAGCGGATAGAGGACTTGATTACCAATATAATCATTGCAAGGATGCCTACAAGCCATATTCCAAATAGTATGTATCCGATGCTGGATGGAGTCTCACTATTTACCGAAAGGGCAAAGTCATTCATCCAGTCTGCATTTCCGGCTGGATTGATCCCAACAGCTTCTCCTATGGCGGTTCTGGTGCCAGAAGTAGGAGAACTTTTCAGGCTACTGAGCCACGAGAGGATTTGCGGAAACCCAATTAAACGGAACGGTATAAAAGGAACTACCAACAATCCAAGTAGCAGGAACCATAGATTATACTGCATCCGGCTGGATAGGTTGACTTTGAATATCCGCTTGGCTATCAAAAGAATTCCGATGATACCGCTGATAAATACATTGCATATTAAAAAGCGTATCATAAAATCAGCCATGTTAATTACCTCCTTTTTTTGACCTCTTGGAAAGAAGAGAGCGGAGAGTGTCTATTTCCGTTTCGGACAGTCTGTCATTTTCTATATATGCAGACAGCATGGCAGTGATGTCTCCATCGTAGTATCGTTCTAGAAAAGAGTTACTTTCCTGACCGATGTATTCACTTTCTTTCACAACTGGAGTGTAAACAAACACCCGACTTTGTTTTTCATAAGTCAGAACGCCCTTGTTCACTAGACGTTTAATTAGAGTTTGTATTGTTTTTGGACTCCAGTTCGTAGTCTGTAATAATTTATCAGTTATTTCATTGGTGCTGATCGGCGCATGTTTCCATACGATTTTCATAACTTCAAATTCAGCTTCAGAAATCTGTGGTAAATCGCTCATTTCAAATCCCTCCTTAAATCTTACGGCTGTAATAAAAATATTATAGATGTTATTTGTGTAGTTGTCAATTTAAGAGAAAATAGATTGACTTGAAATCTTACTTATGTAATAATTCAAATATTACATAAGTAAGAATTTAAAAAAGGAGTGGAATCAGGATGATTGAAATTGTAAATAAAGTGCTTTGAAAATAAGAAAACCAATAGAGTCACAAGGAGTCTATTGGCATTCTTACAGAGTTGGATGGTCTTGCTTGTGCAGCAGATCAAGCAGATAACGAACCATAGGCAATAAATCCGCAGCCTCCTGTTCCGTGCAGTCATTCAGCAGGGTCAGGAGTTTTTGGAGATTTGGCTGTTGGTTTGCGTTGGCTGGGTAGAAAATCTTATCGGCGGGTATCTTCAGATATGTAATCAAAGGATACAGCTTATCATATTTGGGGTTACCACGTCCGGCTTCAATATTTAGTATGGTGCGGGTATCCATATTAAGAGTTTCAGCCAGCTTTTCTTGTGAAAGTCCGAGTTCGGTACGGGCTTCACGCACTGCAATGGCAAGAATTTGTTTTATGTCATGCATTATAATTCACCTCGATAGTAGTTTACAATACCTATTAAAACGAGTGAATTGCAATAGAATACAGTGTAGATATGGAGTGTAATACATGGATGTAAAGTATGTGAAAATACATAGAAAAAGAATAGTGAAAAGTTTTGAGATAGCAGCATATTACACACTAAGGTGTATCGCAAAGAAGTATAAAACTTCAACGCGATACACCTTTTTTGTGGGGAAATCAGAGCGTTGTAAAGTCTTTTTCCGGTTTGCGGTTTGTGGTCTGTTCCTGTCCCGGAGTCCGGTCAAGATACTGGTTCAGATTATCCAGTTTTCGGTTGAGAGCCTGTATGTCTTTTTCAGCAGATTTATAGGTTTTCTGCAAGGCTTCTTTCTTGGCATACAGAGCATTGTAATCATTACGAAACTTATCAATATCAAAATGTTTTAAGCTGATTCCAAAGCGTTTCAGCATATTTTCTGCACCGTCATGGAGCAGGAGTTCTGTTTCATGGTGGCGGAGATAAGCGTCAGGGTCTTTCGATTTCCGGTAACGGATGTGATAGATATGATTGCTCTGATATTGTTCAGCGTATTTCAATATCTGTCCTAAATCCTTTAGCTGACGTTCTGTTTCCACAAGACTGTTCCGTGCGGTTTTTGCAAGAACAGACTTACTTTCAATCTGTTTTTCAAGCTCGATGATAGAACCTGCTTTACTGTAACTGCTGGCAGCGATTTTGAGATTTTCAATCGCTGCCCAATGCTGCAGACCGGGGCTTTGCGTGAACTTTTCTTCCGAGGTGTCAATGAGCGTTCGGGAAGAATAATCCTTGATAAGAGGTTTTTTTCGGGCAGGGAATGGGACACGTTTTTGTGTCTGTGCTAAAGCCTTTGTTTCTACCCGTTCCTTAATCCGTTCTTTGGTGTATTCTGCACCCAAAGACTTTAAGCTGCCACGGACAAAATGCTCCCGGTCAAGGGGGCGGAAGGAAATGTACTTTAAGGCGTTTTCTCCAATGGTTTCGCCTTTGATTTCATAACCTTTTGCCCGTATCAGCTCCATGCACTGTTCATATGTATCAGCGTTTTGAATTGCTTCATCAATGTCCTGCTTGAGCTTGATTTTCCACGAGGTGCCATTTCTGCCGGATGTCCATTCTTTATAACTTTTACCACGCTGGTTTGTGGGAGAAATGACGGATAACTGATGCTTGGAACACAGCTCATCATTCAGGCGGCGAATGTGGTAGTAGGTCTGTTTACAGTCATGATATTTTTCGTGATTCACATTATCTGCGGCACAGAAAATGATGTGGTTGTGAACGTGACCTTTATCAATATGAGTGGAAACGATATAAGAAAATTTCCCCTCTAACAGCTTGTCGGCAAGCTCCACACCGATCTGATGTGCTTCCTTATAAGATACCTCTCCCGGAGCGAAAGCCTGTATCAGATGAAAGGCTTTGTTGGGGTCTGCCTGATTTGTTTTTGACAGAGCAAATTTGAAGTCAAAGGCAGCGGTTTCAGGACTGCATCCGAAGGAAGAAATGAGACTACTTTCATCTGTTTTTTGGGAATTACAGATATAGTTTACTGCCTTATGGACGGTTGCCTGGATAGCATGGATTTTTGTGATTGCCATACCTGTTTCATCAGCTCCTTTACTTCGTTTACATCGGCTTTATAGACATTGCCAGTAGCATTCATCCGCTTGGCAATCTGGTTCAGATTATTGCCGATACGGGCGAGCGTGGTGTTGTATTCCCGCAGGTGTTCGTAGTTTACATCGTAGACATAGCCATACAAAATCAGATGCCGAATAAATGCGGATTTGCTCTTCATGCCGGAGGCTTTCCATTTCTGATCTAAGATGTATTGCTCGTCATCGCTGAGATAGATTTTAAGTTCATTTTGTCTTTCTCGGTTTGCCATTGCAGTATCAGTCCTTTCCTTATTTGTATAAAAGATTTTCAAATATGCCGTAGCCGGCGGTTGTTTTTTGCTTTTAGGGGGACAGGGGGATATGCCCCATGCAAGCCAATTTCTGCAAGTTTTCACTTGGTAGAAATTTGCGGAAATGGTGCCTGTGAGGGAACACAGGCAGTGCTTGCTATTCTTCTGCAAATTACCCGTAGGGAATTTGCGTGTTGCGTGAGTATAGGCGAGCGGTTTGCAACACAGTAGGGCGTTACCGCCCTTGTTATGGATAGCGTTGATAATTCGACTTTGCAGTTGGGCAGAAGCAATAAAAAAACTGCCACGGTTCATAAGGGCATTGATTGCCCGTAAAAACTCCATAGCAGTTTGTGTGACTTTTTATGATTTTTGATTCTATCCATAATGATTTTATCAATGGGAAAGGGGAAAGTCAATGGCTGGAGAGAGATAAAAGATTTACAGAGAAATTTAGGGGAATAAGCAAAGATACTGCATATTCTGCATTTAAAATTAGAATTGGAAAACCAGAAGAGAGGGGGTGAAGCATGAATACCGTACATCGTAGAACGGAAATAATCAATATTCTTATTATCAGACGACATACAACAGCGAATGAATTGGCACAGGAATTTGGCGTTTCCATTCGCACGATACAGTATGATATTCAGGCTTTAACTCCGGTTTATCCGATTTATACAAAACAGGGAGAGAACGGAGGAATTTTTATAAGAGAGGATTACAAGCCTTATGCCAATTCGCTGACACCTATGGAAGTAGCTGCCTTGCATGAATTATATGATTGGACGGAGGGCATACATAAAAAAGTTTTATTTCAAGTCCTAAGAAAATATGGACCGGATAAATTACAACTTTGATCTTGTCATTCTGATAAAGCACATAATTTTTACAGAACCGTTCATAGCAGACGGAAGTGTGCTTATGTGCTTTTTAGGCTGACAATTTCAGCTTTGATTTTATCCAAAATGCAGACGATGTCTGCGATTGTACCTTGACAATTTCATAAACCAATGCGTACAGGACGTGTGGAATATGTGGAGCCGCTTTGAGGATACGCCATAAGACACCTGCTTTTGCCTTTGGCAGAGGTGGATACGAAGGAATATTGAAAGCAGATATTGAAGTTAAGGTGTGGAGCGAGAAATATCCGGCATAAATGTGTAGCAGTTACACGGAGGCGTTGATACATATTTTTGATAATGATACTTCCGGCTTAGTCCGGTCAGATAAGATGACGGTGCGATACCGATGTGGGTAGTGTAATGAGCTGCTACCTGTACGGATTTTTTAATATCTTCCAATAAAAGCATATTTGTTTGTTAAGTATGTTTTTATTGGCAGATATGCCATAACCATAGCAAGAGAAAAAGAACACACTTTGAAAAGGTAGGTGGAAGAATGCAGGCAAAAGTGAACACAAAAAATTTTATAAGGTATGACGAGGGTGCGGAGAGGTATTCTATGAGTAAACACAGCTTTATGAAATTGGCACAGGATGCTCGTGCTGTTTATAAAATTAACCGTATCACATTGGTAAACGTGAAGATTTTTGAGGAGTATTTGGAATCTTTTCGGGCGTAGACATGATAAGAAAGAGGAAAACGAATTATTGTATATCAAAAAGTATTTGACTTTTTGATATACAAGTAGTAAAATGAAGTCAGGTTATGAAAGGCAGGTGTTGACGGATGGCAAGAATGGGTAGACCTAAGTTAGAAAATCCGAGAAGTGAAGGTGTATTCATCCGTCTTACAAAAGATGAGCATACAGATATAACAGAGTATGCCAGCTCTCATGATCTGACCATAACACAGACGCTTGTTCAAGGATTTAGAAAGCTGCAAGAGCAGGATAATACCGAGAATGAGTAATGGCATTTGTGACCTCTTTCTTATATTGAGAGGAAGGTGGTACATAATGTCAATGTCGAGAAAAGATTCAAAAGGCAGAGTATTAAGGAAAGGCGAAAGTCAGAGGAAAAACGACGGAAGGTATATCTACCAGTACACCGATTCGACAGGTAAAAGGCGGGTCGTTTATTCAAATGACCTGTTGGAGTTAAGGGAAAAGGAAAAAGAACTTGTTCGCAATCAGTTGGACGGTCTTGAAAGCTATTGCAGTGGAAAGACAACTTTGAACTATGCATTTGACAGGTATATTTCAACGAAGTATGATTTGAAAGAACACACACGGGTAAATTATAAGTATATGTATAACCGTTTTGTCAGAGATACTTTTGGAAAAAGAATCATCAATGATATAAAGTATTCTGATGTGAAATTCTTTTATTGTTCGTTGATGAACATATTGGGGTTACAGGCGAATACATTGGATAATATTCATACGATTCTGCACCCAACCTTTCAGATGGCAGTTAGGGACAATGTGATACGCAATAATCCGGCAAGCGGTGTAATGGCAGAAATCAAAAAGGCGAATGGAAAGAATAAGGGCATAAGACACGCACTTACATTGGAACAGCAGAGAGCATTTTTGAACTATGTATCGAACAGTCCTGTGTATTGCCATTGGTTGCCACTGTTTACAGCACTTTTTGGAACGGGATGTCGCATAGGAGAAATGATAGGGCTGCGTTGGGAAGATTTGGATTATGAGAATAAAACCATTAGTATAAACCATGCGGCTATCTATCGAGTAATGGAGAATGGAAAGAGTGAATTTCATATTTCTTCGCCAAAGACAGAAGCCGGGATTCGTACTATTCCGATGATGCAGGCTGTAGAACAGGCATTTAAGGATGAATACGAAGCACAGAAAGAAACCGGTTTTAATGTGCAAGTGGTTGATGGTATGAGTGGGTTTATCTTTTGCAATAAAGACGGAATTATCCATAAACCCAGCGTAATCAACAGTGCAATCAAAAGAATTTACGAAGCCTACAATGCCGAAGAAATTATTAAGGCAAAACGGGAGAGCAGACGCCCGGTATTGATTCCTCATTTTTCGTGTCATCATATCCGACACACATTTTGCACCAGATTTTGTGAAAATGAAAGAAATCTGAAAGTGATTCAAAGTATTATGGGTCATGCAAATATTGAAACAACGATGGATATTTATGCGGAAGCAACAGATGTGAAGAAAAAGGAAGCAATTAAAGCTCTGGAAAATAATAGTGATATATTTTAGGAAGAAGTCCTTGCAAGGGGACGATTTCCAAGACAAACCTGACATCAAAAAAGTCAGAATACATCAAAATGACATTAGTTTGTTGGATTTTGGTGGACAAATATGGACTGGCGATATATAATGAAAATCGTGTAAAAAAGCGTTTATCAACTTATTTGGACTGTGGTGGATTAGCTTCGGTTATATTCCCGACAATGAAGTCATTAGATGGTGTAAATAAGAAAAATGATGTAAATAATACAGCTTCTGAAGCACCTGAAAAAAATGTAAAAACTGAGTCTGAAAAGATTGATTTTTCTAAGGTAAAGGTAGAGCCTTTATTTGAGGAATTTGTTGATTTTGATACATTCAGCAAGTCAGATTTCCGTGCAGTAAAGGTTAAAGAGTGTGTTGCAGTACCGAAGTCAAAGAAACTGTTACAGTTTACTCTTGATGACGGAACAGGCACAGACAGAACCATTTTAAGCGGTATTCATAGCTTTTACGAGCCGGAAGAACTGGTTGGAAAGACTCTTATCGCTATCACAAATCTTCCACCGAGAGCTATGATGGGCATTGACTCTTGCGGTATGCTCCTCAGTGCTATTCACGAAGAAGAAGGCGAAGAAAAGCTTCATCTTCTGATGGTTGATGACCACATTCCGGCAGGTGCAAAGCTCTATTAAGATGATGTAAAGATGTACCGTTTTACCAAATAAACGGAACGTACTTCATTTGATAAAAAACTGAAAAAACAGCGATTTACATCAAACTTACATCATTTGATGCAGAAATCGGTGCAAGCAAGAAAAAATCGCATAATAAGCAGAATGAATGGGCAGTCCTTAATGGGATTGCCCATTTTTAGAAGAGAGAGAAATGTAAATCACCGATTAGGTTTTCATTGCAGTGGTTATGGAGAACAGTTATAATGGGGATAAAAGAAAACGACAAATTTGAAGTTATGGAGGAATGATAGTGAGTTATATTACAATGGAAATATGGACTGGAATATGGATATTAGTGAGATTATTTCCAATGGCACTTATTATTTTTGCAGGTGTTATGATTATCGAAGTGGGTATTGAATTTATCCAGAAGAAGAAAATTGAAGTTAAGATTTTAAATTGGTTATGTCAATTCTTATGGATTCTAATAGTTGTATCAATATTAAAAATTACAGGAATTATTGGTGGTAGTTTTGGAATATCCTCACCACTTGATAGTTATATTAGTTTTAAATTATTTGAGGATGGATTTAATGCGGCAACTATTTTGAATATATGTCTATTCATTCCATATGGATTTTTGCCAGTATTTATTTTTAAGAATATCCACAAGCATTGGTGGAATGGCGTTATACTTGGAGCAGTATTTTCGATTGGTATAGAATTTTTGCAAACATTTATTGGAAGGTTTGCACAGTTAGATGATGTGATTATGAATACTTGTGGGACTCTCGTTGGATTTTTGATAGGATGCTTGTTACTTCGTATAACCACAAGGAAAAAATAAATTTCAGTCTGTAGGGATGAAAATTTGAATTCGTAGGAGGTATCGAAAAATGAATAGGAAAACTTTATTCTGTTTTCTGACAGCTTTGATAATGATTTTTGTTCTTGCCGGCTGTAGTGGAAAGAATAGTGGTGGGAATATTGACAATGTTCAAATTCCTGATTGGAAACCATCGGAAATATATTCAGACAGTGATATTGAGGCGGCTTTCCAAACAGTAAAAGACTATTTCGGCAACGAATTTGACGGCTGCACACTGACAAAACTGTCCTATCCCGGAGATACATACGCCGATGAATTTGATGAATGGGCTGAACAATATGACGCGGATGAAGCAATCGTAATATTATCATCTTTCGATGTAGACTCATCAGGCGGGGATGGTTCGCTTAATCCGGATTCAACATATGATGATTGGAAATGGATTCTAATTAGGAATGACAGTGGGAATTGGGAACATGTTGACCACGGGTATTAAAGCGACAAATTTCAGTTTGATTAACTCCCTTTGAGAGAGGAATACCCTTTCTCAAAGGGCTTTTTTAATTTATCCGCATATTCGCAAACTTGGGGCAAGTACCTTTTCTTCATATAATAAAGCCAAAGGAAGGAGAGGATTTGATATGAGTAACAGCTTAGCGGCAGTACATCCGGAATTGGTTGCCGAGTGGTCGGAAAAGAATTTGCCACTGACACCGGACAGCATAACTTTCGGCTCGAATAAAAAGGTATGGTGGAAAGGTACTTGCGGTCACGAATGGCAGGCAAGCGTTAAGGCTCGTTCCAATGGAGAAAAATGCCCGATATGTTCCGGTGCGAGAGTGATTGCAGGTATTAACGATTTGGCGACATTAGAGCCATTACTGGTAAAGCAGTGGTCGAAAAAGAATAAGATAAAACCGACAGAGGTTTCTATTGGTTCTCATAAGAAAGTGATTTGGAGATGTGAGAAAGGACACGAGTGGGAAGCTGCCGTTAAGAGCAGGACAATAAATAAAACAGATTGCCCATATTGTTCCCATAATAAAGTGTTGGCAGGATTTAATGACCTTGCAACACTTCAGCCGGATATAGCAGCCGAGTGGTCGGACAGAAATTATCCGTTACTTCCAACTCAGGTTACGGTCTTTGCCAATCGTAAGGTTTGGTGGAAGTGTAAGGATTGCGGCAAAGAGTGGAACACCCTTATTTCTACCCGTTCCGGTGGGAGCAAATGCCCGTATTGCAGTGGGTACATATTCCTGAAAGGGTTTAACGATTTGCAGACAACACACTCTGAAATTGCTTCTGAGTGGTCGGAGAAGAACTTACCATTGAAGCCTGATGAAGTAAATGCAAAGTCGAGGAAAAATGTCTGGTGGAGGTGTAGTAAATGCGGTAATGAGTGGAAGTCAGTTATCAATGCCCGTGTGAAAGGTACGGTATGCCCCGTTTGTGCGGAGAGAGAAGTCCTTGCCGGATATAATGATTTGGCGACAACAGATAATCAGCTTCTTAGCGAATGGGATTATGAACAGAATAAACTGAAGCCGACAGAGGTATCACGAACTTCAGCAAAGAGAGCGTGGTGGAAATGTAGGCACGGTCATTCATGGAGTATGAAGATAAATGAAAGGACGATATTGAATAAAGGCTGCCGAATTTGTGAGCAAGAATATTTATCTCTATTTCCTGCGTTGGCTGTCAGCTATTATTCTAATAAGAAAGGCTTGCAATCTACAGATATGTCACCAAAGGAACCTTTGATGCATACAACTGGTCACTCGTCGAAAATAAGCAGCGTTTCATCAGTCAGGTCATGACAAGCAAGGCGGTAAGCCGAAGCTGTGAGGATATCGACGAGGCAACACTTTCCTATGCAGAGATCAAGGCGGTTGCTACAGGCAATCCTCTGATCAAGGAAAAGATGGAGATTGACAATGATGTCCAGAGATTAAAGCTCTTAAAGGCATCCTATGACAATCAGAGATATGGCTTGCAGGATAACTTTATGATTAAGTACCCGAAGCTAATCAAGACAGCAACAGAAAAGCTTGCTAATGTAAGAGAGGATGTAAAGGAAAGGGATAAAGAGCTGATTGATAATCCGGAATTTGCCATCACCATAGGCAAAGCAACTTACACAGAGCGAGTGGATGGCGGAACGATGATGCTTGAAGCAATCAGCAAATGTAAGACCGGAGAGACAACTGCAAGGGATCTTTATGGCGGTTACCAATAATATCAGAGAAATCCGTGAACAGCGAGGCATTTACCAGGATGACCTTGCCTCTGCTATCGGATGCAGCACCAAAACTGTCGGCAGGATAGAGCGTGGAGACAGCACCCCCTCCGCCGAGTTTATGCTTAGGATTTCAAAATACTTTAATATGCTGGTGGAAGATGTATTCCATGTGAAAGATTGAGTCAGAGCAGCAAGCAAGATTGATGATCCCCTCGGTCTGACCTTTGTTGAAAATAAGCAAAAGATAATTAAAGATCTGATGGAAAAGTAGAAATAAGCAGATTGTGAAAACATGCGTTCACAATCTGCTTTTTTAATACTACAGTTTACGTCCAATATCGGTATTCTCTCCAACTGAAGAGATATTATGACCATCAAATATAATATTTATTAGTAATTCAAAAGATTACATTTTTGATACAAATTCTGCAATTTGACCATCGACATACAGAATGTGATTAACTAACCACTCTGTGAGATATTTAAAATTCCCATGCAAGCTTGTGTCAGGAATTGATGTATGAGTATGAAATTAAAACAGGAGAGGTTGCGCCCTCGGAAGAATATATTCGTTACAAGACAAAAAACGCAAAAAATAATGGAATTATAAATAAGTTAAATCATCAAGATGTATGATTAGCCAAGAGTATGCGAAGAATATAGGTAATCAATTTGCAAGTGAAATTTGTAAACATTTATCTCCAAAAATCCATAATGTGAATGTTATACTACCTCCAGAAGGTGTTAATGTATATAATATGTTTAAGGGTTTTTCTATTGACAGGTCAAGTGAATTGGGACGAATAGCCTTTGAATTAGCGAGATGATGAATGATTCGTATAATGAGGATGAGCTGATAACAGCAAGAAGTTTTAAAATTTATGTGAACATATCATGGTCAGAAAAATGTAACAGAAAGTCCTTACTAACTTTTTGGATTAATAGAGAAACCAATTGTATTGAGTATAAACAATATGTGGGCGTGGAGTCTGATGAAAATTGCGATAGGATGAGACATTTAGGATTGGGAAAATTTATTGTAGATGGAAATCCAAATATAAAGTTTTTTTAGAAGTAAGAAATTTAGGGGAATTACCTCGGGAAAAATAACATAGTGAAAATTTGCACAGAAAATAGTGAATGAAATGTAGAAAAATCAGGTGGGGGCAAGGTCATTTTTGCGTAAAATAACGAAAAAAATAGAGAATGATAAGAATATATTGATGAAAGTGACAAAAGTTGATATAAATAGGATAAGAGTTTCAATGCGATAAGTGAAATAGGGATGGTTAGAGTCATGAGTCAAGATGTATTTACGTTATTGGGAGAAATGACAACTGAAAATCTGATGGAAATTATTTCAGAGAGCATGGATGATTTTTTGTATGTATTTGACATACAGAATAATAAAATAGAGATTTCACAGTCAGCAGTGGATCGGTTTATGATATCCAGCAGATTTTTGGAAGATGCATTGCATGATGTCCTGCCGGCGGTCTTTGAGGAAGACCGGGAGATGCTTGTAAAGCATCTGTCCGATGTGGCATCAGGAAAAGAAAAATTTCACAATCTTCATTACAGATGGCTGGACAAAAAGGGAAAACCTGTCTGGATCAACTGCCGGGGTGTGGTAGTGGATGATGATAAAGGGAATCCGGCATATCTGGTCGGGTGCATGAATGAGACAGGGAATCAACGGAGAGCTGATAATGTTACCGGGCTTCTGGGTGGAAGCGAATTCTGCGAATATCTGCGTTCGCAAAAGGAACATATTTCAGCAGGTTTTTTGATGCACATAGGTATTGATGATTTCTGGAGGGTCAATAGTACCTGCGGACCGGATTACGGTGATTATATACTCAAAAGCGTAGCAGACTGCATGAAAGACTGTATTTCGGATCAACAGCATCTGTATTATCTTACGGGAGACCAATATCTCATTCTCGATCTGCAGAGCCGGAACATGGAAGATGTAGCAGAGCTCAGAAAAAAGATCTGTAAAAGTATATATGAATTTATTGTGTCGGAGCAATATAGAGCAATCTTTACCGTCTCTGTCGGCGCCATAGATGTGCAGTATGCGCTGGAGAGTTATAAAGAATGCAGGAAAAAGTTTGAATTTTCCTTAAAGTGTGCCAAAAAGATGGGGAAAAACAGTTTTTATTTCTTTCAGCAGGAGGACTATAATGCGTTTCTGCGAAAAGAAAAAATCATAGGTGCGCTGCGTCGTTCAGTGGCAGAGCAGTACGAAGGATTTGATGTGCATTATCAGCCCATCATGGATTGCGAAACGGAAGCGATGACCGGTGCAGAAGCATTTATGAGATTTACAATGAATACGGAAGGTGGGACGGAAGTGATCTCACCGATGGAATTCATTCCACTGCTGGAAGAAACAGGACTTATCATTCCGGCTGGAAGATTTATCCTGAAAGAGGCAGCAAAAACGTGCTGCGAGATCCGGCAGTTTATCCCCGGTTTCCAGATGAACATTAATGTATCGTATGTGCAGATCGCACAGGGGAATGTTGAGGATGATATTATAGAGGTAATAAAAAAATATGCCTTAGATCCTTCGGGTATCTGTATAGAGATGACAGAAAGCGGATTTATAGATATGACAATGCCTTTTATCCGGTTCCGCCACAGATTAGAAGAAAACAGGATACACTTTGTGATAGATGATTTTGGGACAGGCTATTCCAATCTCCACTGCATCAGCGATATGAACCCGGATTATATTAAGATAGATCGTGATTTTACGGCGAAAGCCATGGACGGACAGAGAGATTACGAACTGTTTAAAAACATCATTACCATGATACACAGTGTCAATGCCAGAATTTGCGTTGAGGGTATCGAGCAGAGGGAATGGTGTCAGGAAATGAAGAAAATGGGTGCAGATCTCCTTCAGGGATACTTCTATGGAAGACCTTGTAAAAAAAGTGATTTTATAACGAATTACGTAAAAGGAGATTAAATATATGCAGATTATTATGAATCAGTATGTATGCTTTATTGCAATCTGGTGTCTGGTGATAAATACTTATATTGTTTTTTCGTCCAGCAAGGTGAAAGCGCTCGAAAACAAAGAGAAAAAAGGATGGAAAAGATTATATATTTTATCACCGCAGCAATGATGGTATGTGATCTGGATACATATATGTTTGCGGGTATCAGTACGAGATCGGTGTATTGGAATTTAAAGGTCGTAAATTTTTCGCTTTATCTGTTAAAGTATCTGTATCTGACTGTGTTTACAATATATATCATGAAAGAAAGCGGCAGGTTTGCAAAAGTCAAGAAAGTACTATTGGCGGTTTCGATTCTGATTGGGATCACCGGCATGGTCTGTATCTCGTTGCCGGATATCAGGAAAGAGTTTTATTATTTCAGCAGTGACAATTATTTTTATTATGGCAGGCTATACGGTATTGTCAGAGTCCTGATTATATTAGATATTCTGGTATTATTAACTGCCTTGCTGCTGGAGAAGAAGCAGTATAGAAGAAGAACATTTTATCTGTATCTGGGATATATTTTAATTTTGCAGTTTACCGCAGTTGCGGATTATGTGATTGATACCTGGTATCTGCAGAATCTGGCAATTTTCTTTTCGTCCATGATCATTTTTTTAGACAACATGACACAGGTTTCAGATCAGTGGCTGGATGCAAAGAAAGAACTGCTGCTTTCCGAGTACCGGGCGAGTCATGATGTTATGACAGGGCTGTGGAATAAAACCAGTGGAATGGATCAGATCAGAGACTATCTTAACAATATGCTGCAAAGAGATACAGCTGTACTGGGATTTGTGGATATCGACAATTTCAAGTCTGTCAATGACACATATGGACATGAAACCGGAGATTTCTGGATACGTGAAATAGCAGCAGCACTGCAGGAAATATGCGGATCTTCAGACATTGCATGCAGATATGGCGGCGATGAGTATATTCTTTTTCTAAAGAATGTCAGAGATAGGGATGAACTGACAGCACGTATTGAGGGTTTCAGAAAAAAAGTCGTTGATAAAGCAGCAGAAAGAGAGCAGGACGTGCATTGCAGTATCGGACTATACCAGGTAAAAGGGGCAGGAAATAAGCTGGCTGAATGCATCATAATAGCGGATGGTCTGCTCTATCAGGCAAAAGATAAAGGAAAAGATACTTACATAATCGGATAAATAAATGGAAAGAAATGAGGAACAGGAGAATGAACAAAGTCAAAGAACACATCAGAAACTTGAAAGTAGAAGCAAAATTGAAAACGTACCGGATAACGATACTGTGTATGACAGTATTTTTAGTGCTGGTGGCGCTTATTTCAACATTAGTGATCCGGACGAATGTGAGGGAGATTACGGTAGTGTGATCTCCGGCGATAGGATATATTCAGGAATTAGAGACACTGACAGCTAAGTACAGGATCAAGCAGTATCAGCATCTGGCGGAAACAGACGCATCGGCCAAGGCTTCCTGTGAACAGGATATTGCGGGTATGGCAGACCAGATCACAGAGTATGCCAAGAAGTTAGATGCAATTATTAATTCTGAAAAGGAAGCACAGGAAGGAAAAAGCGATTATGAGAAGGCAAGCACTGCATGGAATGATTACAAGGCGGCTTCAGAGGAAATCCTACAGTTGAGCAATGCCGGGAAACAGGCTGAGGCAGCTGAGCTCATGACAGGAAGTGTGTATGAGAAATATACATTATTTGGGGAAACATTCGGCGCACTGCGCGAGGATTTTCAGGTTCAGTTAGAAGCGGCGAAGAAGAGTGCCAATATCTGTACAGTGATCATTTTCATTGTTATTTTTGCAGCAGGATTTGCGATTGCCATTGTTTCAACAATGATCGGAAAGGTGATCGCACATTCGATCACAGAACCGGTAGCACAGATAGAGGCAGCGATTGCAAGCCTGAGAAAAGGCGAGCTGTCCAACATTACAATGCTCACATATGAGTCGGATGATGAGTTTGGCGCGACCATAAAAAATCTGAGAGAAGCCATGGACATTCTTGCGGATTATGTACGTGAGATTTCCAGAGAAGTCAAGAGCATTGCACAGGGTGATCTGACAAGAAATGGTGATGATATCACAGAGTTTCTGGGTGATTTTTCAGAATTGAGGGAGTCGCTTCTGTATATTTTGAAGCGCTTTAACAGTACGTTGTCAGATATCAGCAATATTGCGGAACAGGTGTCATCGAATGCCAAGGATGTTGAAAATGCATCTCACTCTTTATCAGACGGAGCAACAGAACAGGCAGGGGTGATCGAAGAGTTGAACGCTACGATCGACACGGTGGTGGAGCTTGCAACGGATACAGCGAAGGAGACAAAGAGTGCATCTGAAAGAGTAAAAGCTTCCGCAGACAAAGCGAATGCTGAAAAAGAAAAGATGAATGAACTGCTTAAGGAAATGGAACACATTACAGAGATTTCTAAGGAAATTGGCAATATTATTACTGATATTGAAGATATTGCCTCCCAGACAAATCTGCTGGCACTTAACGCATCCATTGAAGTAGCAAGGGCAGGTGAAGCAGGTAAAGGATTTGCGGTTGTTGCAGATCAGATTGGAAAATTGGCAGCAGACAGCGCACAGTCAGCAGTAAATACGCGAGAACTGATCGACAAGACTTTGGTTGAGATCGAGAAAGGCAATTCTATCACAAGAACAACTGCAGAGGCATTTAATCAGATTATCGCAGACATGGAATCTTTTGAAGACATGGCGCAGAATACTATGGAAAAGGCAAATTCGCAGGCAGAATCATTAGCACAGATCGGACAGGGAATCGAACAGCTTTCCGGTGTTGTACAGGGTACAGCAGCATCCTCAGAAGAAAATACTGCAATCAGTATTAATCTGGCAGAGGGAGCAGCGAATATGCATGACCACATAAATGTATTCAAATTGTTTAAATAGTGCCTTATGCAGGTAAAAACAAGCAGGATCTGATATCTGCACTTATAGAGAAAGAATAGAAATGATAGAATATTTAAGGGGAAAAAGCATAAAGTGGAAGATCATCCTTCCGGCAGTGGTTTTTGTGGTCGGAATCGTGACCGTGTATGAAATCGAAGTCTGTAACGACCGGATATATCAGGAGCAGAAGCGCATGAAGACAGAATTAAATGCGGTAAATTATGCGCAGCAGATGATGTCTGAGATGCAGGAAGGGGCAGGTATCACCGAGATAATGGAACAGGTTGTGACAAGCCGGCAGGGAGATGGAGATTATTTTTCTGCGGTTGCGGAGAATCTGACCGCTAAGTATGTGCAGAGCATCCAGCTAGCACCGGAAGGTGTTGTGACATATATTTATCCGGAAGAAGGCAATGAGGCGGGAAAGATCGATCTGATCCATGATGAAGAACGCGGAGAGATCACCCGGTACGGAATCGATCATGATGTGATTGTCATGCAGGGACCGTTTGATCTGGAACAGGGCGGAAAAGGAATTGCTATCCGCAATCCGGTCTTTCTGAAAGATGAGAATGGGGAAAAGAAATTCTGGGGACTGACGATCGTAATTATCCGTGTGCCGGAAGTGTTTGATGATTCGATCAACAAACTTACGGAATTCGGCTATGACTACAGATTGTCGAAGACATCTTCGCCATTGACTTCTGAATACAAGGAGATTTCTGCTTCCGGTGGGACTATGGAACAGCCGGTCGTCTATCTTTTTGATCTGGGCGGATGTTCCTGGAAATTAGAAGTGATGCCAACGGATAGATGGAAGATGGATCATAGTTCCCGCGTGATCATATTCAGCGGACTCTGTATTGTGATTCTTTTGACAGTGCTGGTGGCAGTATTGATGGGGCTGGCAGAGAGCAGAAACAGATTAAAAAAACTGTCAGATACCGATCCGTTGACCGGACTTTTAAACCGCAATGGTTTTGATGAGCAGGTGGATCGCTATATGCAGAAACATCCAAGGGAGCATTGTGTATGCGTAGAGTTGGATATTGATGATTTCAAATTTATCAATGATCTGTATGGACATTCCTGTGGAGACAGGGTGTTACAGCAGCTGGCAGAAAGCATGAGAGAAATGTTCCCGGAAAATGCTATTCTGGGAAGAAATGGTGGAGACGAATTCTGCATCATCTTAAAGAACTGCGTCTGCAAAGATGTAGTGGAAAAAATCGGTCAGTTCACGCAGCTTCCAAGGACATTCCGTTATAGCGGAAGGGAGCATGAGTTTAGCATTTCTGTCGGCTATGCTGAAGCGCCGGTTTTTGCAGGAAACAGGACAGAAATTTTGAAGAATGCAGACACTGCGCTTTATGAAGTGAAGCTTCAGGGAAAGCACGGTTGTATGGCTTACAATAAGAATCTGCAGATCGTTAAGCGTACGCAGTTAGGATTCGGACTGAATGACATTTCAGATTATCTGCCGGAAGCATTTTTGATCTATAAAGCTGATCTGGACAACGACCAGATCTTGTTTTCCAGCAGAGAGATGATTTGTCTTGCGGAATGCAGTGATATGGACGAGTTTTTGGAGCTGACGGAAGGAAGATTCCGGAATCTGGTCGCACCAGAAGAAAGGGATAGCGTTGAGAATACTGTCCTGAAGCAGGCAGCTGAAAAAGCGCCGGGGGTGATCATGCATGTGGATTTCCTGTTGAACGGAAAAGACGGATGCAAAAAATCAGTGGCTGCATCCAGCAGACTGGTCGAGAACCAATATTATGGAAGCATATTCTATGTTGTTTTTTCTGAAAAAATGAACAGGCATGAGGGATAAAAATTCCGCAATATATCAAAACAAAAAAATCAGGTCATAAGAGAGAATTCTTATGACCTGATTTTTTTGCATGAAATGAGGTGGGATCAGATGGCAGAACGTATTGGAATTTGTAGGCAAGCCCTGTCTGCCATCGAAAATGGAGGAGTGTTTAAAACTCAGACATTGGAAAAGCCGGTCTCAGTTCTAGGTACTTCAGAAAGAAATATTTTACATGGTAATGATACAGATTGTGAACTGATTACGGAGGTAATGCTTTACTGCAGGGAATGGATGAATTGCAGCTCAGACAGTGTTTAGCAATGATAAAGGCAAGGCGTCGTGAAATGCACAGCAGCTCGTCTGTAGTTCCTTAGTATGCGGGGCGAATAGGATAAAACGCATACCTACATGCTTAGCATTAAGCATAGCCATGTAGACTGTATCACTTTCAAATTCAATTTCTGTCTATATGGCACTAACTTGAAGGAGGATAAAGTGATGATTGGATTAAGCATACTGTAAGCATACAGGAAGAAGCTGCTACAGAGATAGTAACCGGGGCGGTTAGTCAGGAAGATAATAAAAAGGCTGATTCTAAGGAGCAGCAGAGATCTGATGAAAATACAGCAGATTCAAGTAATAAGCAGAATAACAATAGTGCAGAAACCAAACAGGAAGCTGCTAATACGGACAATTCCGATAACGGTAACGCAGGCGATGACAATGGCACAGCAAATGCACCAGCAGACAGTGGAAATGCAGGACAGGATAGTGGCAGTCAGCAAGCCACACAGACAGCAGTTTCATACAGTCCACAGACTGTTGTGTCATTGTCCATTCCAAAGATAAAAGCAGAAGGCAAGCTTATTTTATCAGAGGAAGCAGCTGGAAACAATCGGAGTGCTTGGCAGTAAGAAGGAAGATGGTACGCATGTAGTCGATCTGTTGCAGAATTACACAGCAACCACAATGCTTGCAAACTCAGAGTTTGTAGCTCTCTTAAAGCAGGCGAACACAGACAGTTCCAAGATGGCGGAGGTTATCGGAGTATCAGAGGCACAGCTTCGGTTCGTAACTAATACCGCCTCTGGAATGGGACTTATTAAGTGTGGTTCGGTAGTAATTCCCTTTGATAATCAGATCAGCAAGGATACGGATTTGTACAGGCTGTATAATACCAACATTCATGAGAAGATTGCGGAACAGAAGAAAAAAGAAGCAATGTTGCAGTGATAACAGATGAATTTTTATAGAATCTATAGTATAATCAAGAGGTCGGATGAATATCCGACCTTGATGATAATAAAATAGATATTCCCTATTTTTAAGAAAAAAGCATATAAGATTCGATATGAAAAATAAATAAGGAAGCAGTTCTAAAATGTATCATTTGTACCGGAGAACATATGGCTGGATTTTAAGATATGCATATCGTATACTTTGACGAGAATATGTTGATTGGGGATGCAGCGGATCTGGATGCATTTATGGAAATGTATGGTGTGGAAGCAATTTCCAAGGAATATTTGTAATTATTAGGGAAAAGAAAATTTGAATTTTGCTTTCGATGACTAGAATGAAAATCGTTACCGTTGCGCCTGTTTTCACAAGCGTTGCGTGACATAAAAAGAATTCTATTTTAATATCAAAGTATCAAAAACAAAGGAGGTTCTTTTTATGTTGAAGGAATTAAAGAAAAACAAAATGAGTGTTGTTGCAACTGGAATTTTATTTGGTGTTATGGGGGTATTAATTATTCCTATGATAGCAGTAATTGTAAAAATATCGAATGCATTATCCCAAAAACATCCTAGGATATACAAGTATAGTATGATTGCTTTTATCGGTATGTTATTGGCAATTAGCCTATTTTGCGTTGTTATTAAACATCAGATGAGTTTTCTTGTAATAGTTGCTTGTTTAGCAATAACATTATGCGACACTATTAAAAACAGATAATAAATGGAGTACAACTATGGAAATATCAGATTTGATTAAATCAGCCAGAATTGAAAAGGGCTTAACCCAACAACAACTGGCTGATGTTGTCTTTGTTACGCGATAGACAATTTCGAAATGGGAATTGGGAAAAAGTGTTCCTGACCAAGCCTCTCTTATATTGATATACCAGTATTTGGACATCAAGGATAATGAGAAAAAACAGTTATCAAAGCTTATTTTTAATAAGCAAAATATTATATTAATTTTGATTGCAATCTTATTTTCTCCTATGGTTATTGGAGTACGTTTTATCTGTTGTAAAATTGATAAGATTGAAAATCGAAAAATTAAAGCGGTAATCAAGGTTATTGGCTTTGTTGTATTCTCATCGTATCTAGTATCTTTAAAAGAAAATGTGGCGTATTTGTTAATTGGTATATTTTCTCTGGTGTATTTGTTATATCAATTCTATTTGAGTGGATTGGAAACTAAATGATTTGTGTCAGCAAGTTTAAGGCAAGCGATAATTCATGAAATTCCAGTTTGGAGAATTGAGAAAATCGGGATTTGATAAGGAGCGAAAAGAAAAATGTGTGAAGAATGTTACTCTGATGAAAATAGAATAACACCATTACTAAATCCCTTGGACTGCTTAGAAAATCACACTCAATATATTTGTGGAACTTGTGGACGTTGCATTTGTATTGAACATGACCCAAACAGAGGATTACAAAGATGGAAATTTCCTTTTAAGTCATTGGAAATTGCAAAATATTATTTACGAACAGCCGATTACACAACGAAAGGTTCGTGTGGTATTTATGAGATAGAGAACAGTAAAGGCAGAGTATCTTATAAAATATTCGCCGGGAATGAGGATTTACATCTATTCTTGAAAAAGAATAAAGACAAGAAATGCAAACAAATGACACCTGTGTTTAATGTTGGAGAGTATAAAGAATATCCACATGCAGAAATACGAAAATTGACTTCTGATGAAATAAAACAATATATGAGTGAACGTTAAATTCCAGTCTTGGTGTTTAGGAGATTACAAAAATGAAAAAGCTTTTTGATGTACCAGATTCATATAAAGAACACATAACTAAGTTTGATAGTAGTGATGGCTTTTTAGCGTTGGGGATAATAGTAACATATTTTGTTGTTATGACTATTTCTGGTATAATTGTACAATATATTTCTCAATTGCAAATCACTATTATAGGTGGAGAAATCAATGTGTTTTGATAGCATTTGTGGCATTGCTCATAGGTATGGTCGTCAGCACTTTTTTCAATTTTGATGGGAGTGATATCTTTGTTTGTCTGTATTATGTTATAGTAATATTTATAGCTGGAGCATGCGTTCTGACAGAGAATGCAAATATAAGACAACTGAGAAAAAAGCAGGTGTTACAGTATGATGTTGTACTTGTGCAAAAGCAACCAGTGATTGAGACGGAGTCTTATGGCGCTGAAAATATCCGGGATACGAAGCGGTTTTACCCAATATTGGGAAGGGATGTACATTCGGGATATGAGAGTACGTGTTTCCTTTCAGAAGAACACTATAAGAAAAGAGAAATTGGTGACACGATAACAATGACACGATTTATATGGAAGTAGGGAATGATTGCTGATGTATCCATTGCATTTTCTGGGGTAGTAGCATCAAGTGTATTGATTACAAAACGTAGATCGCATTCTAAATGAGATTTTCTTATATGATCTCTCGGAAGGGAAATATAAAAAAAGATCTGGCGATTATGTTTAACCACGGAGATATCGGCGAAATTGTCTGCAGAGGATACGAAGATGATGAACGGAGATTCCGCTCGTTATTTTTAAATACAGGAGCATAATGTGATGAAAAAGATGTATTTCCTTAAAGATAGAAAAGAGGCGGTTATCGATCGACTGACCTATATGAGTAAACATAGACAGGAGTATCTGCAGGATAAGGAACATGGCATGATAACGCTTCAGTTCAAGCAAGGCATGCCGGTGATTCGTTTCTCATCAGGCAGGGTAACATCATATTGGGATTTTTCTTTTGATGGGAAAAAGATGACCGTGCAGCGAAGGTGTTCTTTATCTGATAAAATTATCTGGGGAACACTTTTGATTATAGATTTGTTTATTTTATATTTGTTCAGACAGTCGATATGGCTGGGGCTGGCATGGTTTTGTGCGTTGCTGTTACTGGAAGTATTACCGTTCTATGCGCTGGAATCTTGTGTTACTTTTAGACATGTGAAAATGTTTGTGACTCATTATCTGGCTGATTATATAGGGGAAAGCGAGGAAATCTACGAAATGTAAAAGTTAATGAAAGGTTTGTGCCTGATTCTGGCACTGTTCATACTAGTGTGTGATTGCGGAATAGAGACCTATGCCGATGCGTGGGATGGGAGGAGCGAGACAACATTATGTGGAGTACGATTTTAAAGAGAATGTGCTGGCTCCATTAGACGAAGTAAAAGTGGTTGATGGGAAGGTTGTTCCTAAAAAAATAGAGTATACAATGATGGAGAAATAGAAAATGATTATTGCGATTGTAATAGGCGTCTCATGTCTGTTCTGGATCATAGCTGCCATATTGTTTGTATGTGCAAAAGGTGTGGATCGCAGGATTAGTGAGTCGAAGAAAGACTGCGTGGAGAAGACGACTGCGACAGTTGTGGATGTGGAAGAAGTCTACAAGAGAAATGTGGATACCTATAATTACACATGGTATCCAGCATACGAATTTTATGTAAATGGCGAACGGGTAGTACAAAAGAGTGTGATTGGAACAGAAAAAAATTCTGTTCAAACAGGGCAGCAGACAATCTTATATTATAATCCGGAGAATCCACATATGATATATGTTCCGGCAGAAAATCAGACGTCTGTATCGGCGATCCTGAAAATAATAGGGATTGCTTTTGTGATTTGCGGATGTTTAGCGGGAATCATTGGTTTCGTTGTGTCTAAGAATATGTAAACATATAGCGTGAGTATTTATATGAAACGGGGGTACACATTGAGAAAAATAAATTGGGTAATACCTGGTGGCAGAAGCAAGCGCATGTTTCTTATGCTAGGATGTGTGTCATGGATACTTATGCTTCTGTGTAGTTGCGGAAGAAATCTGCCTGATTCAGAACAGGTGATTAAACGATATTTGAAGGAAAAATACAATCAGGAGTTTCAGATTGTACATACTGAGAGAAAAAATATTGGTCAGAATTTTGGTGAGTTCATAAATACTGGGGAGGCAGTATCACTAAATGAATCAGATGATGCTTTTTCATTTACGATTTATGAAGATGGAAGAATCACAGATAATTATCCCAAGGTGATACTTGGGAATCAGATCAAACAGGATATTTATTCAATATTAGATCACGGGAAACTAGAATACACAAATGTTGATATTCGTTTCATAGAGAGTGATCAGGAATATGTTACTTTTGAGGATTATAAAAGCAACCATAATGTTTTAATATTCAGTGACTTGAAAGGTTTGGAGACCAATGTCGATAAGAATATTGAAAATGCATATGACCTTTTATGTGCACTGAGAGACCAAGGCTATTATTTTTGTTTGACAATAGATATTGATAAAGCCAGTAAAACGATTATTTATGATCAAGACAATGAAATGATTTCCAAAGATTCATTCATTCAGAAGTTCAGTTAACCGGAATGTATGCAAGGTGGATTGCTATGCCGAAAAATAGTAATAGTGGAAGTGATTTGGCAACATATATTGCAAGCAATGCGGAACTATTGACAGAGCAAAATTATACAGATATTGATGCGTTGGTCTTTGCAGAAATTATTCATAGGGGGGTTACGGATGAGGAAGGTGAAGTTTTTACGAATAAATATTATTAATTTCTTATTGTAAGAAGAGATGATAGCCTACAAAAGTAGTAATGAGAAATCGTACGTGACTATCTGAAAAGATATGAAGGAATGAATCATGAGTACATAACTTGATATTATCTTATTGATCAGACGATGGGAAGGAATACAAAAGGGAATGTATCGATTGAAAGTGCAGCATATATTGTATTTGATAGCAGTAGTGTTTGGTGTAATTGGCTTTTTGAATTTTCAGAGCTCTATGCGTACATCATCCTATGAGAAAGTATCTGGCTACATAACGGATGTAGAGGAAACATCAGAATTGACGAAGGCAGGATATAAGCCAAGATATAATTATATTATTCATTGGTTCCGTGATGGTGAGGAATATCAACGAGCTGTATATGAAGCATTATCGGAGCCGGATGAGTCCGCAACAGAGTTTTGGGCAAGCCTGGATAATACAGACGCTATAGCTTCTGAACCGGCGGGTATTCGGACAGAGGCTTATCTGAACTGGCTGGTTGCCGCTTTGAGTGCGATCCTGGGGGGGATGATAGATGCCAGAAATAGCAGGAAAACGGGAAAAAACAGAAGCAGACGTAGAGATGAAAGGGAAAATGCGCAGATTCTATGGTCAGTTGTTGCATTTTGCATGGCTATTGGTGTTGCTATTACAGGATTTTCACTATGGATTTCGTATAGAGACGGTTATTACATAAATTCGGTTATGAAGGATTTACTTCTTGTTTTTGCCATTGGATTCATTGGCTGTCTGATCGGAGTGAAAAAGAACAAGACAAAATAGGGGCTAGTGATAGACCCGGCAGGAACAGCTATTGGAAAAATTGTTGGTTCTGCGGTTGGTGGAGTGGTAGGAAACGGTGTTTCTATAGCTATGAATGTGGATTTAGATGGTGACGGAGAAACTGGAAAAGAGTTATGATTTATGGGAGAAAACAGAAACATTTGGAGTCGAACAAAGAGTACGACTATATTGCATGTTTATATCCGGAGGGCAATCTGAGAGCGGATAAATGTGTTTTTTTCAATAATGAGGATATTGCAGAAATTATTCATAGGGGGTTTTACGGATGAGGAAGGTGAAGTTTTTACGAATAAATATTTGACTGCTGGGGTGAGACAATGAAAAAAATCCAAACGAATCAGACGAAAGAGAAATTCTATGAAAAATTGAATATGGAATATCAAAAAGAGCGTAACCATGACAAATGGCATCCGTGTACACATCTGATAAAAAAAGATGGGAAGTATTATGTATATTATCGTTCAGGAAAAAATGTCTATAAATGGTCTGTGCAATACTTTGAGAATCAACAGATCATTGAACTGCAACATGTGTGGAATATAGCGGATTATGTGATGTGGATTCCGTTAGCGGCAATGGATGTATTTTTTGCGTGCTTTTGTGTGTTCAATAAACTATGGCAGTATATACCTGTATTATGCATGGTAATTGCAGTACTGGAATTTCTGCCCTATTATGTGTTTGTGGCTCGTTTAGGAGAAAATGTAGTGACGAAGTATATAATAAGCTGTTTGGAAGACAAGGATCTATAGAACAGATACTAGGATGAATGATATGCTGAAAGCAAGGAAATCTACGAAATGTAAAAGTTAATGAAATGTTTGTGCCTGATTCTGGGCAGCAGACAATCTTATATTATAATCCGGAGAATCCACATATGATATATGTTCCGGCAGAAAATCAGACGTCTGTATCGACGATCCTGAAAATAATAGGGATTGCTTTTGTGATTTGCGGATGTTTAGTGGGAATCATTGGTTTCGTTGTGTCTAAGAATATGTAAACATATAGTGTGAGATATTTACGGACCATTTTTTGTGGTTTTGGTTCTTTTATGTCTTAAAATGAGATATCAGGGAATTGAAACAATAGGGTTAAAAGAAGGAAATATTTTTCCATCATAAGTCAATCCCCATTTCCGGATCGCCGCCGTTTTCTATGAAACGGATTCCTTCGGCGGTAAGTCTGATAACCGCATCGTCATCCAAAGCACTGAACGCATCTGAATTATTTGAGAACTGAATCAGATTGCACTGCTCTAAATAATAAAGCTGATCGGAAATGTCAGGTGTGGTAATCAAACCACATGACATCATTTTGTTGGTCAATGTTTTTGTCGAAAGGGAAAAATGATATCCTTTTACAAGGCTTCTCAATATGTACCCTCTGATTGAAGCATTGATCCCAGAATTAGAAAAACCACCCATTTGCATCGCTCCTTTCTCTCGTCATACAAGCTATTTTTGCTTGCGTTAAATATCGTTGACTTATTTTGGACTAAGTTTAAGATGTTTGAGAAAAAAGCAACCTCAACGGATGGTTTTTCACGTTTTGTAGGGAACTTCACAGCAGGTACGAATATCCCTATCATGAAAGCCGCCAAGGAGTTACAGACCTTTAAGAATACTGCTGAGAAAAAGCTCCCTGATAAGGATATTGAAGAATTTCATTAAACAGTTATTCCAGGAATATAATAAAACGTATGCCTGTGGAGAGCCTGCAGACATACGTTTTATTAAGAGACCGTTTCAAGTTTTGTGTAAACGTTAAAAACTGATATAAGATTTGTGAATAGTTACAAATGGGCAGAGCCGATTTTCCGGATTCTGCCCATATCTGCATTATACAGGAGTTTTTGGGCATGTCAATAAAACCTGCCTAAAACAAGCTGTTTTTACAGGTTGCGTCCGATTAGACGTTCTTCAAAATAGATTTCCAGCTGGGAATGGATCTGCCCCCAGTCCTGCCTGTGTCCGGTCCATTTTTTCGTGATATCCATAGTTGCCAGATACAGCATTTTTAAAAGGCTATCATCTGACGGAAAAACTGTCTTGCTTTTGGTCACTTTCCGAAGCTGGCGGTTGAATCCTTCAATGGCATTTGTAGTGTAAATCAGGCGTCTTACTGCTTCTGGATATTTGAAATAAGT